>NZ_AEXQ01000129.1:0-20696 GCF_000191865.1 Turicibacter sp. HGF1 | reverse complement strand
AATACTATAGATAATAAATAAAAAGTATTAGTTTATAAGTACTGTCTTTTTTTTATTCTTTTTTAAATAGTGCTGTCGGTTAAAGTATAATCTATTTACAGTGAATGACTTTAAGTGAAATCCTGAGACTCATAAAAGCTATAAATGGATTAACTGTTGAGTGTAGGATAGACTTTATGATGGTGCATAATTTTGACTCTGGTATTTTTTTTGAGTTTTCAAAGTAATACCATATTATATTTTATAAAAAATGTAATAGTTCTTTTCAACAAGAGAGACTTTTAAGACGAATATGGATTGATAAGATATACTTTCTTTAAATATAAAGCTAGTGAGCCTATTTAATTTAAACTCTTTTAAATAATCTTTATTTTTAATATTTAAAAATTTTCTATTACAATATGAATAAAATATCAAAATTTATTCTTTCAATATGGTTTTAATCAATAACATTGTAATAGGATAGGAGAGTTAATCTAACTATGTTAATATATGGAAAACACATTGTGGTGGAGAGAATGAGCAATGGATTCTAGATAAATATTTTATGTTTATTATTTCTAGTAGTTTGAATAATAAGGTTATTAGGAAAAGACATCGTTATGATGTCTTTTTTATATCAACTAAATTTCTTATTACTGAAAATCAGGAATAAATAAAATTATCCTGAAACTTAATACAGATACGATAACCCCTAATATCTTGGACTGATATATAAATATGATTTTAAAAAATTATTATTATTTTAATCATTATATTTGACTTTTTAAATTGCTTAATATATAATAACAATATCAGTAATTATTACTATAATGAATTTGGAGGGATTACAATGTCATTAATCAATACCCAAGTAGTAGATTTTAAAGTTCAAGCTTATCACAATGGTGAATTCAAAGAAGTAACTAACGAAACAATTAAAGGACAATGGTCTGTATTCTTCTTCTATCCAGCAGATTTCACTTTCGTTTGTCCAACTGAATTAGGAGATTTAGCAGATAACTATTCTAAATTCCAAGAAATGGGATGTGAAGTATATTCTGTATCTACAGATACTCACTTCGTTCATAAAGCATGGGCTGATGCTTCTGAAACAATTGCAAAAATCAAATATCCAATGTTAGCAGATCCAACTGGAACTTTAGCTCGTGGATTTGGTGTTATGATTGAAGAAGAAGGTTTAGCTTTACGTGGAACATTCATCGTTAACCCAGAAGGTCAAATTAAAGCTTATGAAATTCATGATTTAGGAATTGGACGTAATGCTGAAGAATTAGTACGTAAAGTACAAGCAGCTCAATTCGTTGCTGAGCACGGAGATCAAGTATGTCCAGCTAAATGGCAACCAGGAGCTGAAACTTTAACTCCAAGCTTAGACTTAGTAGGAAAACTTTAATAGATAAAAAAGAGAGCATTCGCTCTCTTTTTTTATAAATTTTTGAATTGGGTATTATAGAGTTCAGCATAATATCCTTGTTTATTTAATAGCTCTTCATGTGTTCCTCTTTCTGAGATTCCATTTTTTGAAAGGACTAAGATTTCATCTGCTTCTTTTATAGTGCTTAAACGATGGGCTATTATAATGCTTGTTCGACCTTTTGTTAAATCTTCCAATGCCTCTTGAATTAACATCTCTGTGATATTGTCTAATGCTGATGTCGCTTCATCTAAAATGAGTATTGCAGGATTTTTAAGAAATACTCGTGCAATTGCGATCCTTTGTTTTTGCCCGCCAGAAAGCTTTACTCCACGTTCTCCAACAATAGTATCATATCCATTTTCTAGTGACATGATAAAGTCATGAATACGAGCTTTTTTGGCAGCTATAATTATTTCTTCCTCTGTTGCCTGTGGATTTCCATATAAAATATTATCACGGATATTGCCATAGAAAATATATACTTCTTGCTGAACGTGTCCAATATTTTTTCTTAAAGAGCTTAATTCATAATCTTTTATATTAATATCATCTATTAATATTTCTCCAGATGTTACATCATAAAATCTTGGAATTAGTAGAGAGATAGTTGATTTCCCAACACCTGATTCTCCAACTAAAGCTATTTTTTTACCAGATTCAATATTAATATTAAAATCTGTTAACACATGTTCTTCATTTGCTTCATATTTAAAGTTTACATGGTTAAAAATAATATTTCCCTTCGGATTATTTAAATAAATAGCATTTTCTTTTGACTTAATTTTGGGTTCTAATTGAATAATTTCGTAGAATCTTTCAAATCCTGCCCATCCTGTTTGGAATTGTTGCATAAAATTAATTAAGCGTTGAATTGGTTTAATTAAGAAATTTATGTATAGGAGAAACGCAGTAAAATCTCCAAATGTTAATGTATTATTATAAACGAGAATTCCTCCCATAATTAATAATATGAGATTCAAAATATCTATTAAAAAGGTATTTCCGCTTGAGAAGATTGACATTTGGAATAGTGCATTTTTCCATGAGTTAGCATAGTTTAAATTATTTTCAGTAAATTTATTGTACTCGTAATCTTCATTTGCAAATGATTTTGTTAAACGGATTCCCCCAATACTACTTTCAATTTGTGCATTGATTTCTCCTTGTGTTTTTCGTGTAGCTCTAAATCCTTGCATCATTGCATTCCGTCTCCAAATTGAGAAGATGATAATTAAAATGATGATAGGAAATATCGATAAGGTAAATACAGCATTAATATTAAATAATATAATAAAACTTCCTATAATCATGATCAGAGATATAAAGATATCTTCTGGTCCATGATGTGCTAACTCTGTAATATCTCTTAAATCTCCTACTAATCGGGACATAATAACACCGGTTTTATTTTCATCATAATAACTGAAATTCAAGGATTGAAATTTTTTGAATAAATCTTGTCTCATATCAAATTCCATTTTACATCCCATAATATGCCCCCAATAGTTGACGATGTGTGAACATATTAAACGAATAATAAATAATATTAATAAAGTAAGACTTACTATAACCATAGATTGAATTTTTCCATTTGGAATATAATCATCCATAAATATCCCTGTAAAATAAGGATAAACTAAGTCGATACCTGCCATAAGTAGCGCGGCTATCATATCTAGAATAAATAATCCTAAATGATTCCTATAGTAAGAAATAAATTTTTTAAACATTTTTTCACTCCCTTATATGTGATTGTTCTAGTTTATCAAAAAAAAACAACATTTACAAATTATTCCTTTTAGTTATACATTTGTTATATATCAATATATTTATAACTGGTTATTTTGAAAGAGTAATACACATATTTTCCTCTTCTTTAGAATGACAAGTAAATAATAAAATTGTTATAATGTTATGTGAATAAGTATTTTTTTACAGATATTAATGACTTGGAGGGTAAGTGGATGAAAAGGTTAGATGTATATATTATAATTGCTGTTTTAATTATTAGTGGTGGACTATTCGCTATGTTTAGTTTACAGCCCCAGGTAGATCAAGAAGTGGTTATTTCTTTAAAAGGATCAGAATATGCACGAGTTCCTATTGATGGTAAGGAACATATTTATGAAATTGAAACAGAGCTAGGTTATAATAAGATAATTGTTAATGCTGAAGGTGTTCATATTGAAGAAGCTGATTGTCCAGATCATGAATGTATTTTATTTGGAACTTTAAGTAAAACAGGACAAAGTATTATTTGTGCACCACATTATCTAGTTATTGAAATAGTAGGAAATGTAGATAGTGGAATTGACGGAGTAGCAATCTAGGATAAGGTGGCGAGATATTTTGGAAAATGCAATGATTAAATTAAGTAATGTAACATTTGGTTATGAAGAGAATCAAACTGTATTAAAAAATTATAATTTATTAATTAATAAAGGTGAATTTGTAACAATTCTTGGTCATAATGGTTCTGGAAAGTCGACTTTATCGAAATTACTCGTTGGGTTAGTTAAAGCTAATGAGGGTGAAATCTATGTGGATAATCAATTGTTAGATGAAGAATCAGTTTATGATATTCGTCAAAAAATAGGGATTGTTTTTCAAAATCCAGACAATCAATTCGTAGGAAGTACTGTACGTGATGATATTGCATTTGGATTAGAGAATAAATGTGTTGAATATGATGAAATGCATCGCCTTGTGAATGAATATGCTGAAAAAGTTGGAATGAAAAACTTTTTAGACCGTGAACCGCATCGCTTAAGTGGAGGAGAAAAACAACGTGTTGCAATTGCGGGTGTTTTAGCTCTTGGAGCTAATGTTATTATTTTAGACGAAGCAACTGCAATGCTTGATCCACAAGGTCGTCAAAATATGATGAGTTTAGTTCGTGAATTGGCTGAAGATCATAATAAGACGATCATTATGATTACGCATCATTTAGATGAAGCTGTGTTTAGTGACCGTATTGTTGTGATGAATGATGGAGAAATTATTTTAGAGGGAACACCAAAAGAAGTGTTTGCAAAGAAAGAGTTATTAGAATCTGTACAATTAGATGTTCCTTTTGCTGTTAAAGCTTCTTATGATTTGAAAGATAAAGGTATTATTGAGGATATTTGTACGAGCGATGAGGAGTTGATGAATAAGTTATGGGCATTAAGTTTGAAAAAGTAAGTCATGTTTATAATTTAAATACGCCAATGGAACAGCGAGCAATTTATGATATTAATATTGATATTCAAGATAATAAGTTTGTCTCAATCATTGGACATACTGGTTCTGGAAAATCAACGCTTATCCAACATATGAATGGTTTGTTAAAACCATCAAGTGGTGTGATTACTGTCGGAAAACAAACGATTAAATCGGATGAGAAAAACAAAAATTTAAAAGCGATTCGTCAGCATGTTGGCTTAGTATTTCAGTTTCCTGAGTATCAGTTATTTGAAGAAACTGTTGAAAAAGATATTATGTTCGGTCCAATGAACTATGGAGTTTCTGAAGAGGAAGCTCGTCAAAGGGCGAAAGAGGTTGCTAAGATTGTTGGGTTGGAAGATAGTATTTTGGAGCAGTCTCCTTTTCATTTGAGTGGAGGACAGATGCGCCGTGTTGCGATAGCTGGAATTTTAGCGATGAATCCTGATATTTTGGTCCTTGATGAGCCCACTGCTGGACTTGACCCTCAAGGACAACATGAGATGATGCAGATTTTTAATGATTTGCATCAGAAGTATGGTAAGACTATTGTGTTAGTTACTCATGATATGAATCTGGTATGTGAGTATGCAGAGCATGTTATTGTGATGCATCGTGGTGAGATGAAGTTACAAGGGTCACCAAAAGAGGTGTTTAAAGAGGTTGAGTTACTTGGAGAGTGCGGGATTACTTTACCGTTAGCGGCGCAGAATTATTATAATTTTGCTTCAAAGCTCGGATTATCTGTTGAGGATTTACCTCTAACAACAGAGGAGTTTGTTTTAAAAATTGAAGATTTAGTAGAGAGGGGCTAGTTTGTGAACGGAATTATTATCGGACAGTATTTACCGGGTCAGTCATTTTGGCACCGACTGGATCCTCGTTCAAAGATTATTGCAACATCTTTATTTGTGATTTCAAGTTTTTTAATTGAGCAATGGTTTTTTATTGGACTTTTAGTTGTGGTTGAGTTAATTGCGATGAAGTTGACGAAGATCCCTTTGGATTATTTTTTTAGAAGTCTGAAGCCAATTTGGTTCTTTGTGATTTTGACGTTTTTCTTACAGGTTCTATTTAATAAGCAAGGAAATTTACTTTTTAGTCTGGGGCCTATCGGCATTTATGATGAAGGGCTTAATCTTGGTTTCTTTATGAGTATCCGACTTATTATTGTTGTGCTTATTTCTACTTTGTTGACACTTACGACTAAACCATCTGATTTGACGTTGGCGCTTGAGTCTTTATTCAAGCCATTTAAGAAGGTGGGGTTGCCGGTATCGGAGTTGGCGTTGATGATTTCGATTGCGCTTCGATTTATTCCAACATTATTCGAGGAGACGCAGAAGATTTTAAAGGCGCAGGCTTCTCGTGGTGTAGATATTAAGGAAGGTAAGTTCAAGGATAAGGTCATGCAGTTGATTTCTTTATTGGTGCCATTGTTTATTTTGTCGTTTAAACGCGCGGATGAGTTGGCGAATGCGATGGAGGTTCGTGGTTATGTTCCAGGACGTCCTAAGACGAGTATTAATCGTTTGTGCTGGCATGTGGCAGATACGGGATTAATTGTTGTTTGTTTAGTTATTTTTGTTGGTGCAATTGTGTTCTAAAGGTGGGTCATTATGAAAAGAATTAAATGTACGGTTGCTTATGATGGTACTTTGTTTAATGGGTATCAACGTCAACCGGGTCAAAGAACGGTACAGGGTGAAATTGAGGCAGCTTTAGAGAAGATTAGTAAGCAACCGGTTACGATTCATAGTTCGGGACGCACGGATACGGGTGTGCATGCATACGGTCAAGTTTTCCATTTTGATAGTGTGGTGAATATGGATGGTAGTCGATATGTTCGGGCATTGAATTCGATCTTACCTGAAGATATTTATATTATTGATAGTCAGGAGGTTCATCCTGAGTTTCATTCTCGTTATCATGGAAAGGTTAAGGAGTATCGTTATCGATTGTCTTTAAATGAGTATAATCCAATGAAGCGTAATTATGTTTATTATCACCGCTTTTCACTTGATGTGGAAAAGATGAGAGAGGCAATGACGTATTTGCTTGGGACTCATAATTTTACGTCATTCTGTGGTAATTTAGATGATATTGATAAGGTGAGAACGATTTACCAGGCAGATCTCATTGATGAGGATGGCGAGTTAACGTTTATTTTCGTTGGGAATGGATTTTTACGTTATATGATTCGTATTATGGTCGGTACGTTGATTCAAATCGGAGAAGGTAAGAAAAAACCCGAAGATATTAAGACAATTATCGAGGCCAAAAATCGAAAATTGGCAGGTCATACTGCTAAGCCGCAAGGGTTGTATCTGCAACGAGTTGATTATCCAGAAGAGATGTTGAAACCTTTGACGGATTATGTAGATAATGAAAAATAATTGTAAAAATAAGGTGTTCATAACCTAGGTGAGGAAAAAAATGAAAGGTTAATTATAATGAGAATGTTTGTTTATCAAACAGTTTATGTTATAATTTAAATAGATAGGGTGATATAAGGGAAGCAACGAGTTATTTGTTGAATTATACAGGAGGCAAATATGGCACTAAAATTCATAAATAAATTATTTAGTCGACAGGAGCAGTCGACGCAAAGCATGATTCAACCTAATGACGCTTTAAATCTTGATGACCTTTCAAAATATACACAGGTTATTGCAACTAAAGAAACATTAGGATATAAAGGATTAAGACGTGCGTTTGATGAGAAGTTACCAGTTGAATTAACGGTAACGGATGAAAATGGTGATAGCTTTGTTGTATCAGGAACGATTTCTCATTATGATGAGCATTATGAGCAATTATTAGTTATCACGGATTCAACTTTAAAGCGTGTTGTATTTAATCAAATTACTGATGTTAAAATCAATGGATAATTTTTAGATATTAGAAAAGAAGTAGGATGTTGGGTCCTACTTCTTTTTTTATTCGTAGAGTTCGAGTTCTAGATTTTTGATGTTTTGGTACATGAGAGAGAAGTAGTCGTCTCCGTTGTTTATTTGGTCGTAGGTGAGTGTTGCAAGATTGTAGAGCGTAGCAGTTTTTAGGTGGAGTTCGCTTTGGAGTTGTTTGGCTTTATAGTTTGTTATGTTTTCTTCAAAGTATAGGTAGGAGAGGTTTAGGTCTGATACGAGTCGTTGTACAGTTTCTAATTCTTGTTGTGGGAGTGGGCTTTCATACATATCGGTGATTGGAATTTGAATGAGTCCATATCCAGCCCATGTTGAGTAGGCAGCATGTGTAACGAGGAAGTAATGATTCGGAGCAGTGCTCAGGGATAGAAAGGCGTTGTTGAGGTCGAGAAGTTTTTCTTTTAGTTCTTCGAAGTTCTTGTCAAAGGTTGGTTTGTACTCTGGAAGTAGTTTGATAAGTTCGTCACGGATGATTTCACACATCATGATGGCGTAGCTAGGATGTAGCCATAGATGATTATAAGGACTTTCGTACATGGTGGTGATGTCATTGGTTTGGCTACGACTGTCTGGAAGGTGATAGTCTGAAATAATGGTGTTTAGATTGTCATCTTTTCGAGCGGGTGATTCTGTTGTTGAGAGAGTGCCACTGATGAGGGTTTGGGCTTCCCCAATTTCAGGAGCTGTTTGTTGTTTTATGAGGCTGATGATTTCAATGTAATTTAAGTTCTTTTCTTGGAATTGTAATGAAATGTCCCCGATATATGGTTCAAGTGTGTCATCGATATAGAGGAATAGTTGTGAGGATAGGATTTGGTTGGTAACGTTGTCGTTTAGCTGGTAGTTGTGGATATCACTTTCAGGGGTTAAGATTGAGTTGACGTTGACGTATTGTCCGCCTATTTTTTCGGTGAAGTAGGTAAGTGGGTAGACGGTTGTTAGGATGTTGAGTTGTTTTTGGGTGTGGTTTTCTGTACTTGGTTTTTTATTGCCACAGGAAACAAGTAGGAAACAGGTGAGAAATAGTAGTATGTTTTTTTTCATCATGATAACTCCTTTGGTGTCTGATGTTTTTATTTTTTACGTTAAACGGGGAATAATTCCATCTATCAAAAAGTTTTTATTTATGAGATAATGGGATTTGAAATTTATTTAGCTAAAGGAGTTATGATGATGAGCGGATTCTTTATTACATTAGAAGGCGGAGAAGGGGCCGGAAAGACAACTATTGCAAATGAATTAATCCAAAAGTTATCAGAGCTTGGGATTGAGACTCTGTATACACGTGAACCTGGTGGGATTAAAATTGCGGAACAAATTCGTGAGGTTATTTTAGATCGTGAGAATACAGAGATGGATAGTCGTACTGAGGCTTTACTTTACGCTGCTGCGCGTCGTCAACATTTAGTTGAAAAGGTTAAACCGGCTATGGATGCAGGGAAGATTGTGTTATGTGATCGCTTTGTAGATAGTTCGATTGTATATCAAGGTTATGCTCGTGGAATTGGGATGGATGAAGTACGCGAGATTAATCAGTTTGCGATTGAAGGGTTTATGCCCGATATGACGATTTTTTTTGATATTAAGCCAGAGGATGGACTAGCGCGTATTGCTGCTAATAGTGGTCGTGAGGTTAATCGTTTGGATTTAGAAGGGCTTGAGTTTCATCAGTTAGTGTATGAAGGGTATAAAATTCAAGCTAATTTGTTTAGTGAACGTATTGTAACGGTTGATGCAACGCAATCAATCGAAGCGGTGACAAATGAAATTTGTCAGTTAATTTTAGAGAAGTTAGGGAAATAATAAAGGATTGATGAAAGGTGGTGATGGATGTGAAAGGTTGGGAGACAATTAAGGATCGCCAGCAAGAGGTGGTGCGCTTTTTAATCAATAGTTATCAAAAAAATAGACTGGTGCATGCGTACATTTTAGAGGGACCTAAAGGTGTTGGAAAGTTGTTTGTTGCGAAGAATTTTGCTAAAATGTTATTATGCGAGTCGGATGATAGGATTTGTGGTACGTGCCGTCATTGTCAGATGATTGAGTCTGATGGGCATGTGAATGTTTATATGATTCGACCGGATGGAAATAGTATTAAGAAAGAGCAGATTCAAGAGCTTCAGTCGGAGTTTTCAAAGATGGCAGCGGAGGATTGTGCAAAGGTTTATATTATTGAGGATGCTGATAAGATGTCTGTGAGTGCGGCAAATAGTTTGCTTAAGTTTTTAGAGGAGCCGAAGGCGAATACTTATGCGATTATGTTGACGCAGAACAAGCAGAAGTTGCTTCCGACGATTCGTTCACGGTCTGTCATTCTTTCATTTAAGTCTTTATCGAATGAATCTTTAATACAGCAATATGTTGAAGCGGGAGTGTCGCAACATGCTCCGATTATTTCGGCTTTGACTCAAAATATAGATGAAGGTATCGAGTTAGCAGAGTCAGCGCATTTTAATTCGTTGATTGAGCTTGTTTTGAAAGTTGAGGATTGTTTCGTAAAGACGAATTTTGATCCCTCAATTGTGCTAGCTAGGCATCAAGATTTAATTAAAGAGAAGGATGCTCAGTTTTTATTTTTGAAGCTTTATATGATTTATTATGAGGATGTCTTGAAATTAAAGGTGGGTAAGACAAAGGATTTGCGCTATCGTATGTATACGGCGCCACTTTCGAGTAGTGAAGAAGCTAATTCGCTTGCAATTTGTTTGAAGAAGCTACGAGCCTTGATGGATGCAGAAAAGCATTTGATGGCTAACGCAAATGTGTTGCTTTGTTTTGATCAACTATTTTTAGAAATGAAGGGAGGATTTATTGATGCAATATGAAGTAGTAGGGGTACAGTTTAAGCAAGTTGGAAAAAAATATTTCTTTGATCCAAACGGTTTTGAGTTAAAGAAAGGTGATTATGTTTTAGTTGAGACGATTCGTGGAATGGAGTTTGGTACGGTTGTGATCGGTCCTAAGTTTGTGAATGAAGAGGATGTTTTTTTACCGTTAAAACCTGTTATGCGAATTGCAACGGACGAGGATATTGAAAAGCATCGTAAAAATAAGGCTGATGAAGTTGAGGCTTTAGCTAGTTGTGAGCAGTTAATTATTAAGAATAAATTAGATATGCAACTTTTAGGTTGTGAGTATACGTTTGATCGTACGAAGTTAATTTTCTATTTTACAGCTGAGGGACGAGTTGACTTTAGACAGTTAGTTAAGGATTTAGCTTATACGTTCCGTTTACGCATTGAGTTACGCCAAATTGGGGTTCGTGATGCTGCCAAGATGATTGGTGGTCTTGGACCTTGTGGGCGTGTGTTATGTTGTACCTCATTCCTTGGGGAGTTTGCAACGGTAACGATCAAGATGGCAAAGAATCAGCAGTTATCATTAAATCCATCTAAGATTTCAGGGATTTGTGGTAAATTATTATGCTGTTTAAAATATGAAAATGAAACATATGTTGAATTAATGCAACGATTACCTGACGTTGGAAATCGTGTGTTAACCGAATTCGGAGAAGGACGCGTTCGTTCAATCAACATGATTTCAGAAACATTACTCGTTGATTACAAAGATACAACACGTAAACACGAAGCATCTGAAATCATCAAAATTCTAGATCGAAAAGTCAAAAAAGAAGAAATCCCATTCGACCCAGAACTAAAAGAACTGATGGACTAGGATGTTGAGTCAAGCGGTTAATGATCCTCAAAAATGCAAGTACCAGCGACTTAGTTTCTCAAAGAGAAATGGTCGGTGTGTCCGATTTTTGAAGGTCATTGCTTGACGAAACTCGACTGGACTAAAGAAAAAGCTGAACCGGACGGTTAATCTCGCGTAAAAGTGAACCATCACCCGAATCATCGCTTTTTGATGATGAAGAGTGAGGGGAACTTTATAGTGAGATTGTTCGGTAAAGCTAGATTGGACTAAAAAGCTGAACCGGACGGTTAATCTCGCGTAACTCTAAAGGATAACTTTTTACTAAGCTTCGTTATATTCAGCTAGTAAGCGTAAAAGTTCCCTAGAGATTGGTGAAGATCATCTAATTCTCAATTGGTAGATTGTTTCCTGATGCGGTAAATAGAGATTTTTAGTTTGGCGTTAATTTTTATAAATTGTGGATAATATTTGGATATTGTTTTTTTATAATCTTATGATGTAATTTTTAGGACTCGCTTGGTGTTCATGTTAGGTGGCATTTAGCGAGTTTAAGTTTGTAGGTGGTGAATTTCATGCAGAAATTTTTAAAGGAGAACGAGGTTTTAAATGATTTATTAGGTTATGATGGATTGAAGATTATTCAAAATCCAGAGATGTTTAATTTTTCACTTGATTCAACGTTGCTTGGTGATTATCCGACGATTAATAAGGGTGTAAAGTCGATTGTGGATTTATGTACGGGTAATGCGCCGGTTCCGTTATTTTTATCGCTTCGTTCTAAGGCACATATTACAGGTGTTGAGATTCAGGATATGTCTTATGATTTGGCGACTCGTAATGTGGCGGTGAATGGTCTTGAGGATCGTATTACGATTGTGAAGGGTGATTTAAAAGGAATTCATGAGCAGCTTGGAAAGTATGCTCATGATGTGGTCACTTGTAATCCTCCTTATTTTAAGGTAAATCCAGATAGTAATTTGAATAAGAATGATTATTTAACCATTGCACGTCATGAGGTTTTAGCGACACTTGATGATGTGGTGAAGGAAGCTTCATTATTATTAAAGCATGGTGGACGTTTTGCAATGGTTCATCGCCCAGATCGTTTAGTCGATATTATTGAAACGTTTAGAAAGTATAAGATTGAGCCTAAGCGTATGCGATTAGTTTATCCACGTATTAATCGTGAGGCAAATGTGTTATTAATTGAAGGAATCAAGGGTGGTAATCCTGGAAATCTACGTATTGATCAACCGTTGTTTGTTTATGAGAATGAAACAAGTTTAAATTATAGCCAAGAAATTTTAGATTTATTTATGTTAGGAAAAAAGGAATAGAGTCCTTAGGTTAGACGGCTTACTCTGTTGAGTAAGATCGTTGCTTTCCTTTGGTTGGAAATTCATTTTAAACCATTAAAAGCTATCCACAGGATAGCTTTTTTGTATTTTTACATAAAAAATGGATAAACTATGGTTATCATGGGTAATGTAGGTGATTGAAGTTGAAGAAGTCGCTTGTTATGATTGGATTAATTGTCTTAACAATGATTGTTTATTTGGCTGGATTTTATTATTCGATACAGTTTGATAGTGTAGTAGCAGCAACTTGGGGACTAGTTTATATGATTCTATCGGTGGCTTCAGTCTTAACGTGGCTCGTTATTTTTATTTATTCGGATTCTAAAAATAAGTTGCCATGGTTATTTATTATCGCCTTGTTTCCGGTTATCGGGATTATTTTGTATTTAATGCTTGGACATAATTTTCGTGAGACATTTCGGTATCGTCGTAGATTGAAGGAATTAGGCCCAGACTATGTTGTCCCATCGAGTGATTATGAGACGTCGGATATTAAGACGGAAATGAGTAAATTGTCACAGATGCTCGTTCGTTTAAATACAATGACATGTCGAAATGATGTTTCATTTAGAACGAAGACGCGAATTTTAACAAATGGAGATCAAAAATTCCCTGTTTTAATTGATGCAATTAAAAATGCGCAGGAATTTATTTTTATTGAGTATTACATTTTTAATAGTGATGATATTGGGATGGAAGTTATTAATGCGTTAAAAGAACGAGCACAGGCAGGGGTTGACGTTAAATTATTATTTGATCCTCTTGGAACCTCTCGAAAGATGAAGCGCTCTGTTTTAAGGGAGATGAGAGAAGCGGGAATTGTTGTGGCTGAATTTGACCCAGTTTTAGTTCCATTTTTAACGAATAAGGTTAACCATAGAAATCATCGAAAAATTGTTGTAGTGGATGGTCGACTTGCGATTACAGGTGGAATTAATGTTGGAGATGAGTATATTCATCGTTCTAAGAAATTTGGATTTTGGCGGGATACATCTATTTTGGTAGAGGGAGAGGCGGTTCGTGATTTTGCTGTTTTATTTTCGGGTGATTGGTTTTTTGCAACGGGTGAACGTCTAACGAATGATCTTTATTATAAAAAGGTGACAGAGGTTGAAGATGGAGGAGTTCAAGTTATTGACTCAGGACCTCAGTCAACACTTGCTGCGATTAAACAAGCTTTTTTTAGGATGATTATGGGAGCTGAAAAAAGTGTTTATATTATTACCCCGTATTTGATTCCTGATTTTGATGTCATAACGGCACTAAAAAATGCAGCTTTGGCAGGAATTGATGTTCGCATTATTGTCCCAGGTCGTGCAGATCGAAAGTTTGTGTACTATGCGACGCAATCGTATTTTGAACCATTGCTTGAAGTTGGAGTTCGAATTTTTACTTATGATGGTGTTTTTTGTCATTCCAAGGTCATTGTGGTAGATGAAGAAGTAGCCTCTGTTGGAACAACGAATATGGATATCCGAAGTTTTTATTTGAATTTTGAAGTAAACGTGATGCTTTATCATACGGAATCGATTCAGAGTATACTGAATGATTTTAATATTGATTTGTCTAGAAGCACAGAGGTTATTTATTCACAGTGGATAAAACGATCTGCTTTTAAGCGCGCTCTGGAATCATTAGCTCAATTATTTTCGTCTATTATGTAGCAAAATTCGACATAACTCTTTATAATTAAGAGAATAATATTAGTAAAAAGAGTGGAGATGGTCGTATGATTGCGAATACTCATCGACTAGTTGGAGAATTTTTATATCAGGAACTTCCAAAAGAGTTACAAAAATGTGTATGTCGACGAAAATTTGTATTTGGTAATGTTAAACCTGATTTAAAGAAAAAGTATCGTCAGTTTAGTCATTATTATCGGGATAATGTGACGGTTATTTTTAAGTGGCTTGATATTATGATTGAAAAAGATTATGAGATAGAAGAGTTTTCAGAAAAGTTAGGTATTTTAATTCACTTTTTCTGTGACTATACGTGTATTTATCATGCGAATGATTATTTGCACGCATCACATTCAATTAGACAGCATATTCAATATGAAGGAAAGTTACATTTGTATGCATCACGCCAGTTAAAAGATTTCAGTAAAATGGCCATTATTCCATTTCAAAATCAGCAGGAGATTTATGATTATGTAGCGAATCTGACATTTGAGTTAAATCAAGAGCCTGCGGTGATTAGTGTAGAAAAAGATTTTGAGAATATGATGACGTTATCGATGTCGGTGTTGTTATATATTTTAAATCATAAATATCGAGGTAATTAGTGTTAAACGCGTTAATATCTAAGGGAAAAATCTGCTATAATAGATAAGTCTCTAAGTGTTTAGTGAGATGAATTTTTTATAGAGATAATCTAATTAATGTGTTTAGCACTTTTTCCTTAGATAATTAAAAAGAGATATTGGTTATAGAGAGATATCAATGAATTGAAAGAATTTTTTTACGGGATGATAGGAGCTTCTATCCCCAATAGTTCAGGAGCCTATTCTTAAAAATAATAACTGAATTAAAAAAGCAAAAAATTCTCTATTTCCACATAGAATAAATTTAGTAGAGCACATGGCGTGTGATATAGATGGAGTGAAGATTATGCAGATTCAAAAAAGTTTTAAACAAGACCTTGCTTCTTTATATTTGGTGGCAACACCAATCGGTAATTTAGGGGATATGACGCCTCGTGGAATTGAGGTTTTGAAATCAGTGGATATGATTGCAGCTGAGGATACGCGTCATACGAAGAAATTGTGCCATGTTTATGAGATTGAGACACCGTTAACGAGTTATCATGAACATAATAAGGGAACAAAAGGTGACTATATCATAGAGCTATTAAGTGAGGGTAAAAATGTTGCGCTTGTAAGTGATGCAGGATTACCTTGCATTTCAGATCCGGGTTATGAGATTGTGGCAGAGGCGATTAAAGCTGGGTTTGCGGTGATTCCAGTTCCAGGTGCAAATGCGGCGTTAAGTGCATTGATTGCATCAGGATTAGTTCCACAGCCATTTTTATTTTATGGATTTTTAAATCGTGTGAAGTCGAAGAAGAAAAAAGAGTTAGAAGAGTTAAAGTATCAACCCTTTACAACGATTTATTATGAGTCACCTCATCGTATTAAGGAGACGTTACAAGCGATGCAAGAGGTTTTAGGAAATCGTCGTATTGTGATTGCACGTGAGTTAACAAAGCAGTATGAAGAGTTTGTTCGCGGAACGGTTGAAGAATGTTTGAATATTGTCGATGATTTACGCGGTGAGATGGTTGTGATTGTTGAAGGATCAACTGAAACAAAGGAAGAAACGTTATGGTGGCAGGAACTTGAAGTTGTTGATCATGTTGAACATTATGTTTCTGAAGGGTTCAGTACAAATGAGAGTATTAAGCGTGTAGCGAAGGAACGTGGTTTGGCGAAAAACGAAGTTTATCGTGCGTATCATGTTAATTAATGAGTAGGTTGAAAACAAGCTAAGAGGTGAGATGTATGTCATTTTATCGTGACACATGGGCAGAGGTTGATTTAGATGCAATTGTTTATAACGTACAACAAATTAAAAAGTTGCATCCAAATAAAAAGATTTTTGCGGTTGTTAAAGCAAATGGCTATGGTCATGGCGATGTTGAGGTTTCTAGGGTTGCACTTTTAGCGGGGGTTACGAATTTAGCGGTTAGTGGACTTGATGAAGCATTAGGTCTTCGAAAAGCTGGGATTGAAGCGCCTATTTTAGTTTTAGGAATGACTCGCTTAAAAGATGTTAGTATTGCAGCGCAGTATAATATTGCCCTAACAGCTCACGATGAGTGTTGGATTTCAAAGTTAGTTGAGTTACCATTAGAAACACCTGTAAAAGTCCATTTGAAAATCGATAGTGGAATGCATCGATTAGGATTAACAACAAAAGAAAAAGTAAAAGAAACATTTGAATTATTAAAAGCAGCACCAAAGGTTGAGCTTGAGGGAGTCTTTACTCATATGGCGACAGCGGATTGTGATGCGGATTATTTAGAATATCAGATTAAAACCTTTGAATCTTTAATCGAAGATTTAGATTTAAGTTCTATTAAATATGTTCATATTGAAAATACAGCGACGTTATTACAACGAGAATTTGAATTTGATCACGCCATTCGTTTAGGACTTGGTCTTTATGGTATTAATCCAGATGCGAAGTTCATTCCACTTGAATTTGATTTAAAACCAGCCCTAAAGCTATATTCTAAAATTACTCAGGTTAAACGTATCAACAAGGGAGACAAAGTTGGATATGGGGCAACTTATACAGCGGAGAATGACGAGTGGATTGGAGTTGTTCCAATCGGCTATGCCGATGGCTGGATTCGTGCTCATCAAGGACGAAATGTTATTGTTGAAGGGAAAGAATGTGAAATCATCGGACGTGTTTGCATGGATCAGCTCATGATTCGCCTTCCACACGAAGTTGAAATGGGAACAATGGTAACCTTAATCGGAGATGGAATGCCAGTTGAACGTGTAGCAGATGAAATTGGAACCATTAGTTATGAAATTTTATGTATGTTAAGCGACCGAGTGCCACGTGTTTACAAACAAAACGGAAAAATTACAACCATCCGAAAAATGAGATTTGATCATGGGGACCCATCCTAAAAAGCGTAATCGGAGATTAGCTTTTTAGGTTTCCTCCACTAATGGGGTAATACGAGGTTTCAGTCTGATGTAGGGATAACATATGCAGAAAGTCATGAACTCTTGTAGTGTTTTTAGAAATAAGTAGTGATTTATATGTAGTGGGACAAAACCATTTTGCCAGCATCGGCAAAATGGTTTTAATTTAGATAATAGCAAATGCATACTGAGGTATGCTTTTTTTATTTTTTTCACTATATTTAGGTCACTTTTTATTTTGGCGAAATATAATGATGTAAGGGCTATTTTTTTGTATGAGGGGGCGGTTTTTTGGTGGTAAATTGTTCTGTTCGTGCTGTGATAGTGAAGGAAGGAAAGTTGCTTTGTTTAAAGGTTTTGGATGAGCAAGTTTGTTATTATATGTTACCGGGTGGAAAGATAGGTCATGTGGAAGACATGTTTGATTCTATAAAAAGGCATTGTTTTGAAAAGGTGAATGCTAATGTTAAGGTTCATGATTTGTTGTTTGTACGCGACTATTTATCTAATTATGAGGCATGCGAACATACGATTGAACATATTTTTGTTTGCTATCCAGAGGATGAGACTGAAATTCAAAATGGAAGTTACCCAGATTGTAACCAGGTTGATGTAGAATGGATTCCGATTCGAAAGTTTGATCAGTATCAGTTTTGTCCAAGACGTTTACAGGAAGTGATTATTGCTTTTTGTAAAGGTGAGGATGTGGATATTTATTTAGATGAAGTTGGATATTAAAAATCCCTCACAGATTTTATTGTGAGGGATTTTTTTTTGCTATTAGGGATAGCCGTTTATAAACTTGTTCAATGTTTTGAATGGTGCTATTAATTTTGTAAGATAGTTCATCTTTGTGGATAATAGCAGTCAGTGTACGTCCATCAAAGTCATACTCTGAGATATCGTATTCATTTTGACGAAGGTCGTAAAGTAATTTGGTGAAAGGTAGATGCCTGATATCTCGTTTATCAAGGTAATAAATATAAGGTTGATTGACTACAATCCGTTCGGTTCGTTTTAGTTGTCTTAATTGATGAATCGTATTAAGACGTCGTTGTGCGATATAGCGGTTCGGATAAAAAAGGATGGCCGCCATATCGCTTGTGATTGGCAGATGTTTTCTGCAGTGTTCGATTAAAGTAATATCCCGTTTTGTTAGCTGTCCTTTCATAAGATCCCCCCTTGGTAAAATGATGATATCATATGACGATGTCGAAGGATGGGTGAATGTACAGTTCGTATGTATAGTTTAATGTATATTTGAATTTAGACTTAAAAATGTGGATAAATTCCAAGTAAGTCGTGGGTTTTCGAGCTTAATTGTTATAGTTTGTAAAACGGTGGATTTTTTGAATACCTAATTTTTTAGAATTTTCACGTGTATTTTTGAGGATTCTTTTTTTAGTGTCTAAATTTGACTTAGTTATGCTATAATAAAAACATTGAAATTACATAAATGAGTGTAGTTAAATTTGATAAAGAGGTGGATTTTGAGTGTCTAAACCAACATTTTATATTACGACTCCAATTTATTATCCAAGTGGAAAGTTCCACATCGGAACAGCTTATACAACGGTAGCATCTGATGCAATGGCTCGTTATAAACGTAGCCGTGGATTTGATGTTCGTTTCTTAACGGGTATGGATGAGCATGGACAAAAAATTCAAGAAAAAGCTCAAGAAGCTGGAAAAGAGCCACAGGCTTATGTAGATGAAATTGCTGATGCAGCCAAAAAGTTATGGGAAATGATGGACATCACAAATGATGATTTCATTCGTACGACTGAAAAACGTCATGAAGAGATGGTTGAGAAAATTTTCGCTAAATTCATGGAAAATGGTGATATTTACAAAGGTCACTATGAAGGTTTATATTGTACACCTTGTGAGTCTTATTATACTGAGACTCAATTAGTGGATGGAAAATGTCCAGACTGTGGTCGTGACGTGAAAGTCGTGAAAGAAGAATCTTATTTCTTCAACATGAAAAAATATGCGGATCGTTTAATGGAATATTACAATGCTAATCCTGAATTTATTTTACCTGAATCTCGTAAAAATGAGATGGTTAATAACTTTATTAAACCAGGTTTAGAGGACTTATCAGTTTCTCGTACGACGTTTGATTGGGGAGTTAAAGTTCCTGGAGATATTAAGCACGTTATTTATGTATGGGTAGATGCTTTATCTAACTACATCACGGCATTAGGTTACGGATCAGATAATGAAGAATTATTCAATAAATACTGGCCAGCAGATGTACATGTTGTTGGGAAAGATATCGTTCGTTTCCACACGATTTATTGGCCAATCTTCTTAATGGCTTTAGATTTACCATTGCCTAAAAAAATCTTTGCTCATGGATTTATCATGATGAAAGACGGGAAAATGTCTAAATCTAAAGGAAACGTGGTATATCCTGAAATGTTAATTGAACGTTATGGACTTGACGCTGTGCGTTACTTCTTATTACGTGAATTACCATTCGGACAAGATGGAGTATTCTCACCAGAATCATTCGTTGAGCGCGTAAACTTTGATTTAGCAAATGATTTAGGAAACTTATTAAACCGTACGGTTTCTATGATTAATAAATACTTCGATGGAGTTATTCCAGCATATGCAGGTCAAGTAACTGAATTTGATCAAACATTAGAAGACTTCATCAAAACAACAGTTGAAAAAGTTGAGAAAAACTTTGAAGATATGCAATTTAGTATCGTTTTATCTGATATCTGGGCGTTAGTTGCTCGTACGAATAAATACATCGACGAAACAGCTCCTTGGGTATTAGCAAAAGATGAAGCAAATAAAGCTGCATTAGAATCGGTAATGTGTCACTTAGCAGAAAGCTTACGTCAGATTGCTATCATGATTGAACCATTTATGCCACGCACAACGCCACAAATTTTCGCTCAATTAGGAATTGAAGGGGCAGCGTCTAAAGAATGGAGCAGTTTAAATAATTACAATACATTAGCAGAAGGAACTAAGGTTGTTTCTAAAGGAACACCAATCTTCCCACGCTTGGAGGTTGAAGTAGAAGTGGAATACATCAAAGAACAAATGAAAGGTTCAGTTAAACCAGCTGAAGAACCTAAAAAAGTTGAAGAAAAAGCAGTAGAAGTAGAAGAAATTCCTCAAATCGGAATTGACGACTTCATGAAAGTAGAAATCAAAGTCGGAGAAATCAAAGAGTGTAAACAACACCCTAAAGCAGACCGCTTATTAGTATCTCAAATCGACTTAGGATCAGAAGTACGCCAAATCGTATCAGGAATCGCTGAACACTACCAACCAGAACAACTAGTAGGTAAAAAAGTATTAGTTGTTACAAACTTAAAACCAGTTAAATTACGTGGTGAATTATCACAAGGTATGGTATTAGCAGCATCTAACGATGGAAAATTAACATTACCAACAATCATTGACGAATTACCAAATGGAAGTAAAGTAAAATAAAAANA
>NZ_AEXQ01000130.1:0-4550 GCF_000191865.1 Turicibacter sp. HGF1 | reverse complement strand
TTTTTTTATGGCGCGCCCAAGAGGAGTCGAACCCCTAACCTTTTGATCCGTAGTCAAACGCTCTATCCAATTGAGCTATGGGCGCTTATTTACTTTTGTTGCTTACCATGTTATTTGGTACTCACTTATAATACACTACTTGTCGAACTACGTCAATCATTATTTAATAAAAAATTCTAACTAATGTTATTTTAGCACTACACTAGTTAGTTTTCCCTGTTTTTATCTATTTATACATTCTTTTAATAGTTTTTAAATAATTCAGTTTCATCGATAAAATCAATCTAGTGTTCAACCAATTTATTTGCTTCTTCACATGTATTGTACTCAAAAAATTAATCTTATCTAATCACTTAATCAATTCTATGATTAACATTAATCCTAATATTTCATACACATTTGCTTTCGAAATTTCAAACCCTGACATATTTTTTTCATTTCCATTCCTCCCTTTCACTCAATATATATAGCAAACCTTTATTTTAGGTGTGGGAGCTTTTCAAATTAATCCATTGTTAAAAAAATAAAAAAGGCATGCCTAGTGACATACCTTTATCATCAATAAGAATCGATATTAATTCTTATTTTTTTTCTATTCTTTGATCCCGCTGCATATGCAATTGTGCGAATCGCATTTGCTGTTTTACCTTGTTTACCGATAACACGTCCTATATCTTCCTTATTAACCATAACTTGAAAGAGAATGTATTCATCTTCACTAGGAAACTCTTTTATACGTAGATCTTCTTGATGTTGAATGAGCGGGCGAATCAAATTTTCAATTAATGAAATATAGTTCACCGATGCTTCCATAATTATTTAGCGTATTTTTCGTTGTGGAATTTTGTTAAGATTCCTTCAGCTGAGAATAAAGCACGAACTGTATCAGTTGGTTGAGCTCCGTTACGTAACCATTTCATTGCTAATTCTTCATCGATTGAAACGATAGCTGGTTGAGCAACTGGATTGTAAGTTCCGATTACTTCGATGAAACGTCCGTCACGTGGACTAGTTGATGTAGATGCTACGATACGGTAGAAAGGTTTTTTCTTAGAACCCATACGAGTTAAACGTAATTTTACCATTATATATTCCTCCAATTATTTTCAAAATTATACTGTTAAGTATTTTTCCTTAACACGACAATTCAAATTATAGCAAGAACAAAAAAAAGTGTCAAGCATTTTTACTTAACACTTTAATTTTATTTTATTGCATCTAATCCCTCAGGTCCTACTTCTACTTTTTGTACTCCGTGAAGGTTTTTGATTTTACTGACAATATTATCTTTTTGTGATTCATTAACATAAAGACAAACATAGTTCATTTTTTTAGAGATATAGACAACATGTCCAAACTGAGACATCTTTTGTTGAACACTCGACTTTTTCGTATAAACAATAATCTGAATGCGTCTTTGATCCAATGATTTCTCCTCCTAAAAGTATTAATGTGAACAACTCCCACCACTACATCCACAAGAAGAACCTTTTTTAGGGTAGTCTACTTTAATCGAATTTTCCATATATACAGCGATCTGATTTAAAATCTCTTGGATTTCTTTTTCACAATTTTTAAATTCCTTTATGACTGTATGTTGAAATAAACTTGATTTAGCATCTATGAGTTGTTGTGTAACCTCTTTATAATCAGGATGATGTTTAGAACCATAGCGTTGAACATCTTCATATGCCGATTTTGCTTTTTCAAATTTTGAAACTAAAGTTTTAATTTCAGGGCTTTTATCTATTTCATGTTGTAGTTCTTTATATCTTTTAATTACTGGTAGTGAGATAATTTCTTCCACTAACAGTTCAGATAATTCAAGATATTCACTAGTATTTAACATTTTTCATCACCTTCCTAATTATATCATAACCAAATTCAGATGACTAATCATTTTACTTACTAGAGAACATCTTCAACATCAGTTGTGCAAAGTTAAGTTGTTGTTCAAATTTTTGTAAACGCGAAGGCGTTGCTTGTTTTTTTAACGTTTCAATTTCGTTCACAAAGTCTTGATATCTTTCAGGATTTCTGTTTAATTCTTTATACCAGAATGGATACATTCTAATATAGTCTCTTTGTTCAATATTATTAACAATTTGATACATTACGTCCATATTCCATCACCTAATCATCAAATTTTGAGAATAAACCAGGGAATGATTGTTTTTGACTAGCTGCTGCTCCTAATCCTGCAGCCGTACCGGCTCCCTTACCACCTTGCATCGTTTGGAAAAGTTGAATAAATTTCTGTACGGTCGTCATGGTTTGTTGAACTTTATTCATATCCATTTTTTGAAGATACTGAAATGCTTGAGCCATCATTTCTGTCCCCGATAGTGTTGCAGAGCTACTATTAGATGTAGTTGTTGATTTCGTTTCACTTTTTGTCTTATCCGTAGCTGGCGCGCTTTGATTACTTTCTTGTGTAACTTCTTTGTATTTTTCCCATTGGCTATCATCTTCTCCATACAAGTACCATTCCTCATAGATTGACTGCCATGTTGCTTTTCCACTTCGAACATCATTTTTTAATCCAGGATATTTACGTACGAAGCTTTTAAATTCATCTAATTGACTGTCCACTTTCTCTCACCTCGCTACAATTAGTCACTATATTATAGGCAATGTCCACCCCATTGGTGACTAATTTTCCTAATTTATATGAACAATCGCCTTTATCTTTTCTATTATATGAAAAAAAGTCTCAGTATGTGACTGAGACTTAGACTATTTAAAGGGAATAATATTTGTTTTTAATAATTCGGTAACGGTTGCATTACTTTGCTCAGTTTTCAATTTTGAGAGCATTTCAATTCTAACATTTAGATAAACACCGATAGTGAAGAACAATACCATTAAACTAGTTCCTCCATAACTAATAAACGGCAGCGTCACCCCGGTTAGTGGAATGGTTCCACTAGCTCCCCCTAAATTAATAACCGGCTGTAATAAAAACATGGCACCGACACCGATACAAACTAAAGAACCAAATAAATCCTTACATTTAAACGCGGTTAAGAAACAGCGAGCTACAATGACTAAATACGCCACCATGATTAATAAAATTGTAACAACTCCCAACTCTTCAATTAAAATCGTACTGATCATATCGGTATGGGGCTCGATTACATAACCATATTTTTGTGTACTATTACCAATCCCTACTCCAAACAATCCTCCAAGTGCAATGGCCGTGTACCCCATGACATTTTGAAGTCCATTATCATGATTAAATGGATCCCACCAAATATAAAATCGATCCATCTGATAATCCTTTAAACTTAGAATTAATGGAATAATAATTAATAAAGCCATCCCAATAAGTGTCATAATGACTTTAAAATCAATTCCACTACACATAAATATAATGACACCAATTCCAAAGATAATCAGAGCTGAACCTAAGTCTGGCTGGATTAAAACTAAGCCTGTACAAAATCCTAAATAAAGTAATACCCTTAAAAAACTATTTGATAAATACTTTATACCATTAACTAAAAATCCTTGGAAATTTTCTATCGTTCCGATATTCTTAAAAGACCTTAGATGATATTTATTTTGTTTGATACTGTATGTAATAAACCATGCTAGAGCCAATATGACACCTAATTTGACAAACTCAGCTGGTTGAATGGATAAAGGACCAATTTTAATCCAACTTCTTACATTGGAAGCTCCTGAACCTTTACCAAATATCAAAGTAAAGATTAAAATCGGAGGACAAAGTACTGTTGCTAAAAAAGCAAAAAATTTCAATACATTATACGGGATTAAGGCTAAGAATATCATTCCAACAATCCCAATAACTCCACTTACTACTGTTTTTTTAACAAAAAACAATGTATCATCCGCTGCTCCATTATAAATTGAAATACTCGTTATGCTATATATCATCAGTAATCCAATTCCAAATAAGGCAAACACAAGAATTAAAACCACTTTATCTAACTTTTGTGCCCGCTCTATCATGGGTTTGAAAGTAAACTTCTTTTTCTGTTTCTTAACTTTACCTTTAAACTTCATATTAGCTCTCCTCTATAATATAGAAAAAAATTCAATGTATTACTATTTTACCATGTTTTAATAGGTAAACCAAACTGATAGTTTTAGGATATTTATAATTTTATCTATCCCTTTGCATGAACCAAGTTCGTCATTTTACGTATAATACAGTGTAATCAGGAATGAAGGAGGGATAAATGATGTACAATTACGGAACAGGAAACAACTATAGTTATGGTGGTTATGCAAGTGGATACGGTTATGGTGGGTATGCACCCGTTGCTTATCCTATGCCGGTTTACAGTACTGGTAGTGGATGTAGTAATAACTTCGCTCTTATTCTCGTCTTATTTATTTTATTAGTAATCATCGGATGTAGTCATGGCTTCGGTGGTGGAAATAATAGCGGTTTTGGATGTGACTGCTAATTGAAAATCCCTTGTAAACTGATTCATAAATAAGAAGAAAAACGATTAACTATTCTTCTTAAACTACATATGATATATTGAAGTTTCAAACTGAAGGAGGAAATAATAATG
>NZ_AEXQ01000131.1:0-51566 GCF_000191865.1 Turicibacter sp. HGF1 | reverse complement strand
GGGTTTACCATTTATGTTAGGTGGAATTATGACAACTCTATCTGGCATCGTGGCTGTCTATAAAAATAGAAAAAAATAATTATTATTTAAATGAGATAACTTTTTTTATGGATAAAATTTAGTCTTATTATAATTGAATTAAATATTATAATGGGCTATGCTGAAGGTGAAGTAATCCTGTCAGATAGATAATCAATAAAAATAGAATTTATGCGGCATGTGGTCTGACTTCAATCAGACTCATGCCGTATTTTGTTTGATTTCATTTATGTTTATAGTAATAAATAGATTTAGCGATCGATACATTAAAACCTGTTTTATAACAAGCTTTAATTAGCCTCACGTATTATTTGATGAAATAGTAAATTCTAGTTGGTTAAAACATCCTATTCAATCCCGCATTTATCTGAGAAAATATAGTTTTTTAAAAGTAGATATTTGAAGAGAAAATAAAAAAGGTTAATCTCAAGTTAGTAGTCATCGACTATACTCAGATTAATCTTTTATTTGTATTAAATTTTTTATAACAGTTGAGGTCGTAGGACTAATTCCTCTAGTGGATATGATGGCTGCAAGGCACAGGCGGTGGAGATAGGGCTCTTTGCAAAGAGAACTGATAAAAGTTAAAAGGAGATTTTACACTGTTTTTTGGGAGTGTTTTTTTCTTAAGCGCTTTTTAATTTTTAATATTTCTTAATTTTTTTTAACCGATTCTCTAATTTTTTGTTGTTAAGATAACTCTAGAGACAAAAAGGAGGATAAAAGAGTTATGAATGTGATAGCAGATAAAGTCTTGAAACATAAAAAGGCTGTATTATTATGCTTTATTATCTCGGCCATTGTGTGTTTGTTTTTAAAACAACAGGTTGTAGTGAATTATAATTTAGCTGATTATTTGCCTGATAATGCCCCTTCAACGCTTGCGCTTGAAGTGATGGATGATGCTTATACGACAAAAACACCCAATGTACGTGTTTATATTCCACATGTGAGTGTGGTCGAGGCATTAGCTTATAAAGAAACGTTAGCAAACGTTGAAGGCGTTGAGTCAATTGAATGGTTAGATGATTCTGAAGATGTGACAAAACCTCTAGAAACCCTAGAACCAGAGACGGTAGCTAAGTGGTATGTAGATAACGGGGTTCTTTATTCGTTAACAATTTCTGAAGAAGAGCCGGTGAAAGTGTTAGATGATATTCGTGCCATTATTGGAGATGAAGGAGCAATGACAGGAGAAGCGGTTACAACGGCTGCAGCTCAAGTTTCAACGGGAACTGAAATTCCGATGATTATGGGGTTTGTAATTCCGATGATCTTTGTCGTATTACTCGTGACGACAAGTTCATGGTTTGAGCCCGTTCTCTTTTTAGTGACAATTGGGATTTCGATTGCGTTAAATGCGGGAACCAATATCATCTTTGGGGAAATTTCATTCATTACGAATGCAACAAGTAACATTTTACAATTAGCGGTCTCGATGGATTACGCCATCTTTTTATTGCATCGATTTGCAGAGTTTAGGGATGAGGGAATGTCTGTCCAAGATGCGATGCATCAAGCAATGATTAAAGCGGCATCTTCTATCTTTTCAAGTGGATTGACGACCTTCTTTGGATTTATTGCCTTGACACTTATGAGTTTTAAAGTTGGCCCAGATATGGGAATCGTTTTAGCAAAAGGAATTATTTTCAGTTTATTATCCGTGTTATTTTTCTTACCTGTTCTGGCGATGTATACGTATAAATGGATTGATAAAACACATCACCGTTCCTTTATGCCATCATTTAATAAAATTGCAAAATTGGCAACTCGTGTTCGAACAGGAATCTTAGTGTTAGTTCTTGTATTAGTTGTTCCTTGTTTTTTAGCTCAGCAAAAAACAGACTTTATGTATGGATCTTCAGGTATGAATACACCCGAGTCACAAGTGGGACAGGAAAAGGCTCTGATTAATGAAACATTTGGAGAAGCAAATACCTTTGCATTAATGGTACCAAAAGGGCAATGGGGATTAGAAAAAGAACTGTCAGCTAACCTATCAACCCTTCCTGAAGTAACCTCTGTCTTATCCATCGTTGATGTCGTAGGATCAGAGATTCCTTTAGACTATTTACCAGAAGATGAGGCATCCAAATTAATTTCAGAAGATTATAGTCGCTTTATCATTACAGCAGCGGTAGATGAAGAATCGGAACAAACCTTTGAATTTGTGGCGAAGCTACGCGAGATTGCACATGAGTATTATGACGATGATTATTACCTAGCAGGTGGATCTGTTAGTACATACGATATCAAAGAGACGGTAACTAATGATAACTTATGGGTCAATCTGTTAGCGATTGGTGCCATTGGGGTTGTGTTACTCGTGACATTTAAATCACTATCTTTACCTGTCTTGTTATTATTGACAATCGAAGCGTCCATTTGGATTAATTTATCGGTTCCTTATTATAGTGGAACAAGTTTAAATTACATTGGCTATTTGGTCATTAATTCGGTTCAACTAGGGGCTACAGTGGACTATGCCATTTTATTTGCTGAAAGTTACCTACATCATCGACAATCTGTTTCTAAATATGAAGCGGCAACGCGTGCCATTACGGAAACAGCACCATCAATTTTAACATCAGGTGGAATTTTATGTATTTCAGGAGCAAATATTGGAATTATTTCAACAAATGTTGTGATTAGTCAATTAGGGGTGTTAATTGGACGTGGAGGATTTATTTCAGTTATTTTAGTGTTATTATTCTTACCAGCTTTACTGGTCTTATGCGATCCAATCATTGAAAAAACAACCTTAAAGACAAAGTTTTATCGTGAACAAAAGAGTGGAGGAGTTAAACATGAAATCATCAATGCCTAAAATAGTATCAATGGTGAGTGTGAGTGCACTTATTATGAGTTCAACTCAAATTGGGGTATTGGCAAGTGTAAATATTCCGAAAGAAGAAGTCGTTTATATTAATTTAAACCAGAGCGGTAATGTTGAAAATATCTATGTCGTGAATGTATTTAATTCAGAAAGTAGAGGTCGTATCGTCGATTACGGACCTTATACCAGTGTTAGTAATTTAACGACAACAGCTCCCATTACGTTAGCACAAGATAAAATTACGATTGATGATGTGAATGGACGTTTTTATTATCAAGGAGATTTGGAAACGACAGACATTCCTTGGTTATTGAACATTAGTTATTATTTAAATGGTAAAAAAGTAGACGCCAATGAACTTGCAGGGGCAAATGGAGAAATCACAGTGAAATTAAGTGTGAAAGAAAATACAAAAGTCGATTCAGTTTTCTTTGAAAATTTTGCTCTTCAAACCACGATTGCATTTGATTCAACTTATACAACGCTTGTTAAGTCTGGGGGAGCAACCGTTGCCAATGTAGGAAGTAAAAAACAATTAGTCTATACCATGATGGCTGGAAATGAAAAAGAAATTGAGTTTACAGTGAATTCAACAGACTTTAGTATGGATGGCATTCAAATTAATGGGATTCCATTAAATTTGAATATTGATAATCCAGACACAAGTGAGTTTACCGATCGTTTACTTGAACTTCAAGATGGAGTGGTAAAACTTGACGACGGTGCAACAGAACTGAAAGACGGAAGCTTTGATTTAAAAGATGGCACAGCAACATTAAAAGATGGGGTGAATACGCTAAAAGATGGTGCGACGTCTTTAAGTAAGGGAATGAATGAATTAGCGGCTGGAAGTTCTAGTCTTTACTCAGGGATTCAAACGTTAAAGGACGGGACTTCAAGACTACAAAATGGATCTTTAGAATTAGCGACTGGGCTTGATACCTTGGTGAGTCAAAATTCTATGTTAACAGAAGGATCTCAAGCTGTGGTGAATGGAATCCATCAATTACAAGAAGGAGCAGGAGCTTTATTAAGTGGAGTCGATCAATTCATCTTAGAGAGTGGGCAGATGGGAAATAGTCTATCACAGCTTCAAAATGGATCAGAATCATTTAAAGGAGGACTTAATGATTTAGCAAGTAGTAGTCAGTCACTTGTCAATAGCTCAAATGAAATTGCAGCAGGGATTTCTCAAAGCGCAGGGGCTTTACAACAACTTGCCGCATCATCACAATCAGAAGAAATGCAGGGATTACTAGCCGCGCTTAGTAGTAGTCAAGACACAAATGTTCAGGCACTAGTTTATGCTTATCAACAACAAGCAGGAATAATTGGCCAAATTTCTGCTGGAATGGACGGATTAAATGCCAATTATGGTGCATTTAATGAAGGGGTGAATCAAGTTGTTGGTGGAATTGGTTCTTTAAATGCGAATTATGATAGCATTCATTCTGGGATTGTAACATTAGTCTCTGGTGTATCAGGAATGCTCTCTTCAACAGGACCAATGGCGACACTTCGCGAAGGAGTGCAGACATTAAATAATGGAGTCGCACAGTTAGCCACAGAGTACCAGATACTTCATCAAGGAATTTTAGCCTATACTGATGGTGTGTCACAAGTAGGCGAAGGGGCTAAATCATTGGTAACAGGAGTGAATGGGTTAGCAAGTGGAACAACTAGTTTATCAGATGGAGCCAATACCTTAAAAGATGGCGTGAATCAACTACAAAGTGGAACAACAGAGCTTCAAAATGGAACGACTGAACTGTATAATGGAACGGTAAGTCTTGCTGATGGAGTGAACCAACTAGTCGATGGAACAATTGAACTTTCAGATGGAACAGGACAAATGAGAGAAGAAACAACTGGAATTGATCAAGAAGTCAGTGATAAAGTGGATGAAATGATTTCAGATATAATAGGTGGCGACTTTGAAATGAAATCTTTTGTGTCTGATAAAAATACGGAGGTTGAATCCGTTCAGTTTGTGATGAAAACAAATGCAATCGCAAAAGATATAACCGTTGAAGTCCCTGTTGTCGAAGAAACTTCTCTTAATTTTTGGCAAAAACTTTTACACTTATTTGGATTTTAATCATTAAGAACATGTATAATAGGAAAGAGAAGCAATGATTGGCTTCTCTCTCTTTATATTGAAGGGAAGGAGAATTGAACATGGATCGTATTTTAATTGTGGATGATGATCAAGCCATTGCATATTTAATTGCGGATGCTCTTGAAGATGAAGGATTTGAAATAATCATTTGTCATGATGGGAACGAAGCGTTAGAAAAGATAGAAGAATCATGTGAGATTTCACTCATGATTTTAGATATTATGATGCCAAAGATGGATGGGCTTGAATTATGTCGCCGGGTACGTGATCAATTGAAAGCGCCTATTATCTTTGTCAGTGCAAAAAGCAGAACGCTTGATACCTTACTGGGGCTTGAAATGGGAGCAGACGATTATATCTGCAAACCTTTTGTTGTAGAGGAATTAGTTGCACGAGTCAAAGCACATTTAAGAAGAGAAAAACGACATCAAATGAATGCCATTGAATCCTTACAAGATGTTTTGCCGTTTGATCGTTTCAAATTATATCTAAATCGATATGAAGTCTTTAAAGACGAGGTTAATATTGATTTATCTCCTCGTGAGTTTCAATTATTTCAGTACTTCGTTGAAAATAGTGGCCGTGTGTTAAGTCGTGAACAAATTTTTGATGCGATATGGGGCGAAAATTATGGTGATATTGGAACAGTAGCGGTTAATATCAAAAATCTACGTCAAAAGTTAGACCCAGATAATCAGTATATTAAAACCATTTGGGGAGTCGGGTATAAACTAGTTAAACCTGAAGGAGAAGGACGATGAGTTTACGACAAAAAGGAGCCATCGTCATTTTTTTAATCTTTATTTTAAACTTTGGGACCCTTGTTTGGTATTATAATTTTTATTTATCCGATCAAGTATTAGTAGAAATTGAGGAAGCTCAACAAAGTGTGAATGCGACAACTTTTGAAATTTTATCTAAAATCCAAAGCAATCAGTCGATTGATGAGTATGGTTCTAAGTCCTTTCATAACGGTGATTGTTATCAAATTGTGATTGAAAACTTAGAAGGGGAAACGCTATATGAAAATAAACCAACTATCAAGGGGAGTCTGGGTGTCCATGAATCTTCTATTTTTGAATATGAGGGCAGCTATTATTTACTAAAGGTAACAGGAATATTGTCTGTAGAAGATCCATTTGCAATTTCACCAGTTATGACCTTGCTTGATTTTGAACAATTTAATATTGTGATCAGTATTATCATTTTAACTACTTTACTATACTTATTTATTATCAAGCCAATTGAAGGTTTAAAACTAGATATGGATCAATATCAAAAGGGGATAAAGCCACGAAAAACAAATCGATGTGACGAAGTTGGAAAGCTTAAAAACCGATTTGTACATCTGGCAAATGAACTTGAAGATCAAAAGCTCCAACAAAGCCGTATTATAGCCTCAATTTCACACGATATTAAAACACCGCTTACTTCAATCATGGGGTATGCAGAACGATTGAACAAAGGAAATTTAAGTGCAGAACGAATGAAACGATATACGGAGACCATCTATGACAAGTCAATGGTGATTAAGGAGCTTATTGATGAGTTTGATCATTACTTAAATTATAATTTGGGAAGTTCACTCCATAAAAAGAAGATGAGTGTAAAGCAATTAGAGGAACATTTACGTCAAGATTATGAGTTAGAACTAAGTGAAATTGGCGTTGAGTTTAAGGTTGAAAATATGTGTCAGGATGAGCTTCTTGAGATTGATTATGGAAAAATCCGACGTGTATTTGGAAATATTATCGACAATAGCATCAAGCATATGAAGGAATCAACCATCAAGCGGATACAGATTAAGATTCAATCACAGGCAAAGGGGGTTTTGATTTCGATTGCTGATACAGGATGTGGGGTAAAAGAGACAGAATTGGAGCAGATTTTCAAGCCACTTTATACGTCAGATCAAAGTCGGAAGGTAGCAGGGCTTGGTTTATCTATTTGTCAAAGCATTATCGGTGCTCATGGAGGACGAATTTGGGCCACAAATGGAAGGGAAAGTGGACTGGTGATTCATTTTACGCTAAATAAGTCCTAAATCCTCTTAAAATCAGTTGACTGTTATGTGATACAATGATTTGAAAGGGGGAGTGTTAATGTGGATATTATATGCGATAGGATCAGCCTTTTTTGCCGGTGTAACGTCCATTTTAGCTAAAATTGGAATACAACAAACAGATTCTAATGTGGCGACAGCTATAAGGACTGTGGTTGTTCTAGTGTTTTCTTGGTTTATGGTCTTTATCGTGGGCTCTTTTCAAACGATATCAGAGATTAGCCTAAAAACGTTACTATTTTTAATTTTATCGGGATTAGCAACTGGTGGATCATGGCTTTGTTATTTTAAAGCATTGCAACTGGGGGATGTCAATAAAGTGACGCCAATTGATAAATCAAGTACAGTTTTAACGATGATTTTAGCATTCATTTTCTTAGGAGAAAGGTTAAGTATAACGAAGCTTCTAGGAATGATTGGAATCGGTGTTGGAACCTATTTAATGATTATGAAAAAGGAAGATATCCAAAAAGAGGTTAGTAATCGTCGTTGGATGTTTTATGCCATTTTATCGGCTATTTTGGCTAGTTTAACTGCAATCTTAGGAAAGGTTGGAATTATCGGTGTTGAATCAAATTTAGGAACCGCAATTCGAACCATTGTCGTGCTAATCATGGCATGGATTATCGTCTTCGTAACCCGTAAACAACATGAGGTGAAGCATATTGATTTAAAAAGTTGGTTCTTTATTGTGCTGTCTGGGATAACAACTGGCTTATCGTGGCTTTGTTATTACAAAGCACTGCAAGAAGGAGACGCAAGTCTCGTCGTTCCAATCGATAAATTAAGTATTCTGGTAACCATCGGATTTTCTTATATGTTTTTAAAGGAAAAGTTAACGAAAAAATCTGCAATTGGGTTAGTCATCATGGTGGGTGGCACCTTCATTTTACTCATATAAAAAGGTGATCAAGGATTGGTATAAAAATAAATCATCTTCTGATCCACACATAGCTACTTGAAAGTTAATAATAGAAAAGTTCCTGTTTGTGGGCAACGCCAATGCTAAATCTATTGTTATTTTATAGATTTCAATTTGTTGTGGACGTAAGATTGTTGTATAATAATCTTACATCTTGAATGAAGCGAAGTGAGGCCAAAATATGAAGACGCGTTATTATACTAATTTTGAATTTTATTATGATGAAGATACAATGGATCTACCACAATCCGTGCTAGAAAGTGAACAGTTGTCACCTGCAGCTAAAAATATTTATATTTTCTTTGTTTATTTGATTACGGAACAGGTCGAAGATATTTTAGGAACGTTACAAAATTTAGAAGAAGCCAAGCATGACTTAGAGCCAGGATTAGCCGAATTATTGGCTTGCGGGTTAATAAAAAAAGAAATCATTAAAAATGAATCAAGCGAAGAAGAATTACACTATATTGTCACAAAAGAAATGAATTAAGAAAGAGATTTCCGGATGGAAATCTCTATTTTTTTTATAAAATTAAGGAAGGATTTGTCATAAAAATATAGATTTTTGATGTAAAAATGAGATGTTTTTATATGGTATTTTTATATTTTTATATGTGAAAAATAGTTGAAAATACAAATAGAAATTTGAATGAAGAGAGATTGTGCTTGAAAAAACATTAAGGCGAAGCGATAAGCATATTAACCATCTTTTGCTTTTTTACTCAAATAATGATAATTTGACCAATTTGAAAGTGTGGTACAAATTCTATATTTAATGTACAAATTTTACATAGTTGGTTTAATTTGTAACAACTTCATTGAAAACGCTTATATTTGGTGTTAGGATGAAATTGCATCAAATATAAGGAGGAATGAAAGACATGAAAAAAGCGTTATCTTTTCTAGCCCTGACAGGGTTATCATTAAGCCTTGCTGGTTGTGGGGGACAAACTGCAGGCTCTGAAACAAATACTTCAACAAATTCAGAAGCTCCTTCTACACAACAAGAAAGTACAACATCTGAAAAAATTACGTTGACGATTGGAACGCACCATGTATGTGGAGACAATCCAAAGAGTCCAAAAGTTGGAACAGAGGGATGTATGTCAATTGAAGAAGCTGAGTATAAGTCAGCTATTGTGGATCAAATTGAGGAAGAGTATGGTATCACATTTGAGTTTTATGAGTATCAATCAGAAGATAAAATTGAGGAGATAACAGGTTGGAACTTAGCTGGGACATCAGAAGCGGATATTGTTCGTTTAAATGCTGATGAATATACGAGCTTGGTGAAGAGTGGGAACTTAGCTGATATTACGAACTATGTGGATAAAGTATCTAAAGAAGTAGATGTTTTTGGAAATGATCTTCCATACCGATTAGGCGTTGTTGGATCTAGTAACTATGGAGTTGCACGTGATAATATGATTTATCCAGAGCTATTAGTATTTGATGTAAACATTCTTGAAGATGCAGGAATGGAAGAAATGCCAAATGAACTTTGGCAAAAAGGAGAATGGACATTTGATACGGCTCGTGAATACTTTAAAAAAGTTCAACAATATGCAGATAGTTCAAGCGAATTAACATATGCATTTGGAACAGATTCATTCTATATTTTCAAAGCAGCATTAGCAGCAAATGGTGTTAAGTTAATTGAAAATGGGGAATCGAATGTAAATAGCGAAGCTGTTTATGAAACAATGAGTTATTTAGAAACATTACGTAATGATGGGGTGTTAAACATTTATGCCGTTCCATACGCAGCTGATGATACAAAATTCAAGTATGCGTTAACGGACATGAAAAACTTATTTGGTGCAGCGCAATCTGCATGGGAAAAAGGAACACCTGATCAAGAAGTTGCTGAAAAAGATAAAGGTGGAGTTGCATTTACATTATTAGATGCATGGCGCTCTGACTGCTGTATCCGTAACTCGGATAAAGAGTATGGGGTTGTCCCATTCCCTGAAAATAGTTCAGATGCATTCGTTCCAGCTGGACGTGGAGATATGTATGCTATTCCAATCTCGGTTTCTGAAGATAAGTTAGAGATCATTACGAAAGCAATGGCTTTATTTACGTCTGTCCATACAAAACCGACAGCCGTTCAAGAATGGTCAGAACGAAACTTCCCTACTCAAGATGATGCAGTGGAAATCGTGCAATATCTTCAAGATAAAGGGGAAATCGATCCTTACACAGATTACTCTGGTGGATATGATTGGAGTTACACAAGTTTTGTCAATGAATGGTTTGTTGACCCAACCACTTTAACAACACACTTAGAAACATTAGATGGAATTATAAAATCAAACCTAAGCAAATAAAGGGGGGAAAGGCGCACTTAGGTGTGCCTTTACTTTTAAAAAGACGTTACTCTAATTGGATATGCTGTGAACGGATGTCGTTTAGTGGTTTACGTGGGGGGATTCAATAAAGTCTGATTAGATGAAACAGGTAATAATTCATACTGATTAAAGGTCTTGCCATAGTAATATTTTTAAGATTATAAAGATAGTTTTTAGCTACAGATGAAACGACTTAAATAAAAGAGATTTATTTTAGAATGAAAGCTTCAGTCTTTCTAGATAAATCTCCATTATTTAATATCAGAAGAGGGTTAGGTGAAGTTAATGATTATTTTAGGTTATTTGACAGATGGTACAGATTGGAAAGTTGATGATGTTGATCTTGGAAGTTTAACACATATTAACTACGCATTTGCAACAGTAAAAGATACGAGTGGAGAAGTACATGAAAATTGGAATCGTGCCATTCAAGTAAAAGACCTAAAGGCTAATTTTCCACATTTGAAAGTTTGTGTATCAATTGGGGGATGGGGAGCTTCAAATTTTTCTGAAGCAGCTGAAACACAGGAAAGTCGAGAACTTTTTTCAAAAAGTAGTATCGAAATTATGCAAAAGTATAGCATGGATGGAATTGATATAGATTGGGAATACCCAACGATTCCAGGAGGTGGGATTAGCTGCCACCCAGATGATAAAAAGAACTTTACACTGTTACTAAAGCAGGTAAGACAGGATTTAGATGAATTAAGTAAACGCACGAACCAAGATTATTTATTAACTATTGCAGCGGGGGCAAGTCTGTCATATCTTCGTGCAGTTGAAATGGAAGAATTAAATCAAATTTTAGATTATGTGAATATCATGACGTATGACATGGGAGGATCATTCCATGTAACCGGCCATCATACTAATATTTATCCATCTTGTTTAACTGAGAAATATGGAGAAACGTATTATCCAGGAGGCGCTTATTTTATTGAGCAATTTATCAAGCTAGGTATGAACGTTGAAAAGTTAGTGGCAGGAATTGCATTTTATGGTCGTGGTGGCAGTAAAGTTGAAAATAAAAATAATGGATTAGGGTCAAGAATTAAAGGAGAACATGGGTTATATTTCGATTACCACGACATTGTTAAAAAAATAAATGAAGAAGGATTTAACGAATACTGGGATGATTTAGCAAAAGCGCCTTGGGCTTATAATGGCGACACGTTCATTACGTATGAAAATGAAAAATCAGTTGCAGAAAAAATGAAATATGTGAAGGAAAAAGGATTGTTAGGGGTCATGTTCTGGGAATACCAAACGGATCAGACTAAAACATTATTAAACGTCATTCATGAAAATAAGTAAAAATTATTTAATACTTATCACGCTGGGGGGAGTTTTGTTTGAAATATACAAAAAACATGTTATTAAAACCTTTTGTTACGATTCCGTTAGCCATCATGTTATTAACATCTAATGTCCCAATTCAAGCAAGTGAGGTTTTGACGAGTCAGACGGAGAGTCAAGTGAGGAATCAAATTCAGATTACGGAGAGTATGTTAGTATCCGCCTCAAAAACAAACTATAAAGAATATTTGAACCAGTATGCTCAGGCAGAATTAGTTTCTTCAAAAGAAATTGTCATTAATTCAACTCATTTAGATGAAGGAAATTCAAATATGAGTGGGCTTGACGTGGTAAATGGATCAGTCATCACAACGGAAAAAGGGTATGTCTCATTCAATTTTGAAGTTGAGAAAGAAGGATTCTATCAAATCGAATTTTCATATTTACCGATTAAAGGTAAAGGGGCGAAAATCGAGCGAAAATTATATATCGATGGTCAATTACCATATGATGAGTTAGCACGTCTTTCTTTTAATCGTCTATTTACGGATGCAAGTGAGATTAAAAATGTAAATGGAAATGATGTAAGACCCGATCAAGTTGAATTGTTTGAAGAATGTACAACGTTTGTATATGATCGAGAACGAATGAGCCCAAATCCTTTGATGGTTTATTTAGATAAAGGGGAGCATGTTCTGACTGTTGAATCAATTAGTGAGCCGATGCAACTTAATCAAATGATCTTCAAACAGGCCGAGGAAATCAAGACCTATGAGGAATATGTGACTGAATTAAATCAAAATGGAATTCATGAGGTTGAATCAGCTTTTATCAAAATTCAAGGTGAAGAAACATTTAGAAAAAATTCAGTTTCTTTATATCCACGTATGAATAATTCAAATCCGTTAACTGAACCCAGTCATCCAAGTGAGATTCGCTTAAATGTTATTGGTGGAGATTCATGGCGTTTTGTTGGAGACTTTGTTGAGTGGGAAGTTGAAGTTGAGGAAGAAGGGTTATATCAATTATCCTTTAGAGCTAACCAGAATTTTAAACGTGGGGTTTCTTCAAACCGTGCCTTATATGTAAATGGTGAGATTCCGTTTGAAGAGGCTAAAAGTATTGCCTTTAATTATGATAGTAAATTTCAAATGAAAACAATCGGAGACGATGAACCGATGCTGATTCATCTAAATGCGGGTAAAAATATTATTAAATTAGAAGTTGTATTAGGAGAAATGAGTGATGTCATTAATGAAACGAATATCCTAATCACAAATTTAAATACTATTTATCGCAGTATCTTGTTAGTCACTGGGGCAACTCCTGACACGTATCGAGATTATAAATTACCAGTTGTCATTCCAGATTTATTAGATAATATCTCAACAGAAGTAGAGCGTTTAAAAGGGATTATTAAAAACTTAGAGGAGATTAGTGGGGGGGGGAGTGAGACAACATCATCGCTACATACGTCATTAATCCAACTCGAGAAATTTATCAAATATCCTGATGAAATTCATACAGGATTAGAAGAGTTTAACTCGAATAATGCTGCTTTAGGGACATGGATTCAAACCATGAAGGAACAACCGCTAGAGATTGATTATTTATTAGTCACAGAAGCTAACGCTAAATTACCAAAAGTAAACGGAAATTTCTTTGAAAACATGGTGTATGAATCACAGCGATTTATAAGTTCATTCTTCAATGATTATGATAGCTTCGTAACTGAAACAGGTGAGTATAGTAAAAAAATTGAGGTATGGGTCATTACAGGTCGGGATCAATCAGATATTTTAAGAAGATTAATCGATGATTCATTTACTCCCAATACTGGAATTAGCGTGGATGTGAAATTAGTACCTGAAAGCGTTGTTTTACCTGCGACATTATCAGGAGAAGGTCCAGATGTCGTGATTCAATTAAATGAAAATTTACCAATCAATTATGCTTTAAGAAATGCTTTAGTTGATTTAAGTGAGTTTGAAGATTTTAGTGAAGTGATGACACGTTTTGATGAAAGTGCATTAGTTCCATTTGAATATAGTGGGGGAGTGTACGCGCTACCAGATGAGCAAATTCATCAAATGCTATTTTATCGAGAAGATATTCTAGATGAGCTAGGGCTTGAGGTACCAGAAACTTGGGATGATTTATTTAAGATGTTACCGATTTTAAATCAAAATCATTTAGATTTCTTTATGGATACAACGGTTATTAATTCAGCAAGTTCACAAGCTGTTCCAAATACGACGTATGCAACATTATTATTCCAACAGGGTGGCGAGTTCTATTCAAATAATGGGGAATCAAGTGCCTTAAATTCAACAGAGGCAATGGAATCATTCAAATTCTGGACTGATTTTTATACTAACTATGGATTGCCTGTTACAGCGAACTTCTACAACCGTATGCGAACTGGAGAAATTCCAATTGGGATAGCAAGTTATACGAATTATAACTTACTATCAGCTTTGCACCTGAAATAAGCGGGAGTTGGAAAATGGCACCATTACCTTCGTATGTCAATGAAGATGGAGAATACAACAATGTTGCCGCTTCTTATGTAAAAGGATCTGTCATTTTTAATCAAAGTGATGATAAAGATAGTGCTTGGGAATTTTTAAAATGGTGGACGAGTAAAGAAACGCAAATTAGTTTCGGAACTGAAATTGAAACAGTCTTAGGTGTTGCAGCGCGTCATGCTTCGGCAACCGAAGAAGCCATCTATGAATTACCATGGCCAAGTCATGATATCGAGCAACTAAAAAAACAACGTGAGAGTTTACAAGGCGTTCCACAAGTTCCTGGTGGATATATGACAGCTCGTGAAGTAGAATATGCATTTAGGGAAGTCATTAACAATGGTTCGAACCCACGTGAAACACTGTATGACTATATTGAAAAAATTGATAGCGAGTTAACGCTAAAACGAAAAGAATTTGGCATAGAGTGATCGATTAGGGGGGAAACAATATGACAAACAAGGCAAAATTATTAAAACAAAAAATAAAAATAATAAAGCCTATTACTTTTTATTAGCACCATATATCATCTTATTTACATTATTTACGGTTGTTCCGGTTGTCATGTCGATGGGGCTAAGCTTTACGTATTTTAATATGTTAGAGCCACCGAAATTTGTTTTTTTAGATAATTATATTCGCTTATTTGTAGAGGATGAAGTCTTCCAAATCGCATTGAAAAATACATTGTTTTTAGCGATTATTACAGGTCCATTAAGCTATATCATGGCTTTCATTTTTGCTTGGGTCATTAATGAATTTAAACCAAAACTAAGATCTGTTTTAACCTTAGTGTTTTATGCGCCTTCAATCGCTGGGAATGCGTTCTTAATTTGGTTAATTATCTTCTCAGGTGACGTGTATGGATTTGCAAATGCCTACCTAATGGAGTGGGGAATTATTGATTCACCAATTCAATGGTTACAAGACCCTGATTATATGATTTGGATTTTAATCATTGTTCAGCTTTGGTTAAGTTTAGGGGTATCCTTCCTTGCTTTTATGGCAGGACTTCAAAATGTTGATACAACGCTTTATGAAGCAGGAGCTATTGATGGAATCAAAAATCGTTGGCAAGAATTATGGCACATTACATTACCATCTATGAAATCACAATTATTATTTGGTGCTGTTATGCAGATTACACAATCATTTGCTATTTCAAATGTTTCGGTTCAATTAGTTGGATTTCCATCGGTTGATTATGCAGGACATACGATTGTCACTCACTTAATGGATTATGGTCAAATCAGATATGAGTTAGGATATGCCTCAGCCATTGCTACGGTATTATTTGCCATTATGCTTCTTTCAAACTTAGTCGTTCAAAAATTACTTAGAAAGGTCGGGTCATAACATGAAAAATAAATATAACAAAAATAAAGAATTTTATAGAGAGTTATTATTTGTTGTTGCCGGCCTATCGTTCTTCTTAATTTTTATCTTTTTTACGCGATTTGTGATTAATGTGATTGCTATGGTCGGGGTCGTTGCGTTTATCATTTCCATTCGTAAAACAGTTTTTGAACAGATCGGTTTAATCCCAACGTATTTAAAGCAGTTTGGTGTCTTTTTAATCAGTCTTCCCAAAAAAGGTCTAGATGTCCTTAAAATGATTCCATCGTGGTTAAAAAGAAGTAGACACAAACATAAATATGGGAAAAAACGTTTGAACCGTTCAAAGCTGGGAGATTTCTCACTGTTTCTATTTTTAGGGGGATTTGGACTCTTCTCAGCTTGGCCATTGTTGTTTATCGTTAATAATGCATTTAAACCAATGGATGAAATTTTTATGTTCCCACCACAATTATTTGTAAAAAACCCTACCTTTACGAACTTTTACGATTTACTCATCGTGATTGGGAATTCATGGGTACCATTCTCTCGCTATTTCTTTAATACGATTTTAATTACATTAGCAGGAACGTTTGGCCATGTTATCTTTGCTTCTATGGCAGCTTATCCATTAGCGAAATTTAAATTCCCGGGTTCGAAATTTATTTTTAATATCATTGTCTTATCCTTAATGTTTGCACCACAAGTGACTGAAATTCCTAACTATATTACGATTTCATCGCTAGGATTAGTTGATTCCTATTGGGCAATTATTCTTCCAGCCTTTGCCTATCCACTTGGCCTTTATTTAATGAAACAGTTTATGGAAGGGATTCCGATGTCGTTGATAGAAGCCGCTAAAATTGACGGGGCAAGTGAGTTTGAAATCTTTTGGAAAGTCGTCATGCCAGTTGTTAAACCTGCATGGTTAACGCTTGTCATTCTCGTATTTCAACAGCTATGGGTTGCAACGGGGGGGAACTTTATCTACAGTGAAGAATTAAAGACCTTGAGCTATGCACTAAATCAAGTTGTAACAGTTGGGATTGCCAGAACAGGTGTATCGGCAGCTATAACACTCATTATGATGATTGTACCAATTACTGTTTTTGTTATTACACAAAGTAATATTATTCAAACGTTTGCAACGTCTGGTATGAAAGAGTAGGTGTGGGGAGTGAAAAGAAAACTTAAATATTTATCTGCATGTTTAGTAGTAGCTACAATGATGAATGTTAATCCTGTTAAAGCGGATGTGAACTCAAATAGTGAATATTACTTATATGATTACTGGGGGGAACCCTATTATTCAGCACCATTGTTTGAAAATGTAAAGATGGTCGATGCAAATGATTACCTCAATCAAGGCATTAGATTAGATAAAATCACAGATATTTTTTATGAAAACAATCAATTTTACTTACTCGATGCTTCAGAGGGAAATGAGAAGATCGTGATATTAGATCAATCATTTAATTATATTTCAACGATTTCGACATTTAACAATGGTGATAAGTTATCTAAACCTCAAAGCCTTTATATTCGCGATGGGTTAATTTATATTGCAGATACGGGAAATGGACGAGTCGTCGTTTTAGATCAAATGACACACGAATTAAAAACTATCATAGGAAAACCAGAGGGTGTACCTGGACTTGAAAAGAAAGCAACCTATGAGCCGACTAAAATTGCCGTTGATAATGTTGGGCGTATTTACATGATTGTAAATGGAATTTATGAAGGAATTTTAGAAGTCGATATTGAGGGGAATTTCTATGGATTTAAAGGGGTAAATAAAGTTAAAGTTGATTTTGTTGACTTATTTTGGTATCAATTTATGACAAAAGAGCAACGTGAACAAACAATCGGCTATTTACCAACACAATTTGCTAATATTGATGTGGATGAGAATGGATTTATTTACACCGTCACGCGCTCAGATAGTAAAGAACCGATTAAGAAATTCAATCTTAAAAGTGAGGATGTCTTAAAGTTTGAGTACGATTTTGCTCGTCCGAGCGGGGATTATATGCAAAAAAGCAAATACGGAACAAATGTGTTTGTTTCAATTGCCATAAACGATTATGGAATTTATGCAGCGTTAGATGAAGTTTATGGGCGTATCTTCTTATATGATGAAAATGGAAATATGCTTGGAATTTTAGGAAATAATGATGAATTGAAAAAACCAAGTGAAATTATTTGGGTAGATGATGACTTAGTCGTAATTGACAGTAGTTCAAATCGAATGAAAGTGTACACGCCAACGGAATATGGGAAAATTGTGTTGAATGCCTCAAAAAGCTATTATGATGGAGATCTTCATCAATCCTCTTTATATTGGGAAGAAGCATTGAAACAAAATTCAAACTTCGAATTAGCTTATACTGGAATCGGTAAAATTAAATATCGTGAAGGTCAGTACAAAGAAGCCATGGAATATTTCCAATTAGGTCAAAGTCGAAGTAACTATACACGAGCATTTGAAAAATATCGTGGTGAAATGATTAAACAATACTTACCAGTCGTCTTTTTTGTTGGAACTGGAGCGGTAATCTTTTACGTTGTAAAATCTGTGCGTCGTAGCGGAAAGAAGGGGCAGGCTGATGTATTCTAATTTCAAAGAGAGATATGTTGATTTTCCATTACATGTTAACTTACGCCCATTTAAGGGATATGAAGCATTAAAATTTCAAAAAAAGGGCGAACTAAAAGTTGCGCATCATTTCCTTTTAATGCTTATTTTGTTAAGCATAGCGGAATATGTTTATACGGGCTTCTTGGTTAATAATTATAATCCACATGAGTTCAGTTTATTACGTCAAATCTCACTTCCAATGATGACTGTCGTTTTAATTAATATTTCCATCTGGTCAGTCACAACATTGATGAATGGGAAGGGAAAATTTATTGAGATGTATCAAGTCATTTTGTATAGCTCTGTCCCTTTGATTATCACGAAGTTTATCGCACTATGTTTTAGTCACCTAATTGTCGCGGATGAAATTGTCTTTTATTATTTAATCTTAAATATTGGATTATTATGGACTGTCTTTAGTTTTATTATTGGGATGGTTGTCGTTCAAGAATATTCATTAGGAAAGACGATTGGAACACTTGTATTATCTGTTGTAGCTGGCATCATCATTTTATTTATCCTCATATTGTTATTTAGTTTACTACAACAACTTTATGGCTTTATTATTTCAATTTTACGTGAAATTAACTATATGATGGGGGGGTAAGCGATGAGTTGCGTAAAGGAAGGAATCATCAGTATTTTTTCATTCGTTGTTAAACTAGTTGTTAGTTTATTTAAAGGAATCGGATTGTGGTTTTTAAGTATCATTCTGGGGATTTATAGGGTTTTAAAATCGATTGTATTAGGCATCTTTTACCTTGTATTTAAAACATCAATTAAGCAAAAGCTTTTCATGCTACTCGTCGTTGTTTTACTAGGTGGGGGATTTGTTTTAAGTCGAATCAATGATTTAGATGCTAAAACATTAGAACATACGGATCGCGAAACACAACTTGGTGAATTAATCGATTTAAATTACCAACGCTTAAAGGATGAGGAAAAGTACATAATACTTTATGATCAAGCAGATTATATGGTTAAGATGGATTTAACAACAACGAATATTGAGATATTAAATAAGAAAACAAATATCACATACAATACGCTCGCATCGGCGGGAAGTAGCGAGGCATTAAAAACACCATTTACCATCACGTACAAATTAAAAGATTCTAATAGCACTCAAACACTTAATGCGATGAACCAAAGTGTCAAAGAAGGAAGTTATGAGGTTTATGAGATTGACCATGGTGTGCGTGTTGATTATACGATTGGAGATTCTAAATACTCGTTAAAGGACTTGCCATCGTTCATTGCACCAGATAAATTTGAAGAAAAAATATTGAATGTTGTCTCTGAAGAGTCTAAAGAATTAATTAATAAATATTATAAATATTCTAAAGACCGTGATGTCTACTATCCAAGTAATCCTAAAAGTGATTCAAGACTTGTCTATGAAATTATCTTTTATGAAGGAGAGTACACCTTTGAAGATTTAAGTGATGATATCTACAAATATACGGGGAAGGATGAAGCGAAGCATCCAAAAGGAACATTTACCTTTCCAATTGAGTACACCTTTGAAAATGGAACATTAAATGTGAATGTTCTCTTCCAATCTGCGTTAATTCCAGATGAGTTTCAGGTCGTAACAATGGATTTATTACCGTCATTTGGCGCTACTTTAAATGGAGAATCGTCATATGCTTTACTACCAGATGGTAGCGGGGGGATTGTAGAACTTAATGGTGTTAAAGGAACAAATAATGTCTATATTAAATCACTTTATAATAATAGTGAGCTGCTAGAGTCTCCAGTCAAAAGGTTCGATGAATTGGCAACAATGCCGGTGTATGGAATGACGAGTGAAACTCAAGGTTTTTTAGCAATCGTCGATCAAGGGGCGGAAAAAACAAATTTGGTTTTAACGGTAAGTAATGATGAAAATGAGCCAAGTCGTATTTTTCCACGTATTCAAAATGTAGATACCTATAATCATGATTTTTATGGTGATGGATCTTTAACAATTAAATATTACTCTGAGAATAAGACAAGTGAGTATCGTATTCAATATCATTTATTAGATGAATCAAATAATGATTATTTTAGTATGGCAAATTTATATCGTGAATACCTGGTTAACACGTATGGATTAACGGTTCAAGATGATATTTCATCAGGGATTTTAGTGGATATGATTGGTGGAATAAAAAAAGAACAAAATGTGATGGGAATTCAATTTGATAAAGTAGAGTACGCGACGACATACCAACAAGTCATTAAGATTTTAGAAGAGTTGAAAACTGTGAAAAACTTAACGACAGTGTATACTGGTTGGATGAACGGAGGATACACACATGATCTCCCAACTCAAATCAAATATGATCAAGCGGCAGGTGGAAAGTCTGAGTTTGAATCATTAGTCTCGTACTTAAATGACAATGAAGTAAATCATTATTTTGATATCTCATTTATTGAAACCTATCGTAAAAATGATAATGGATTCCGCGCGACTGAACATGGGATTACAAATGTTCCAAACGAAGTTTTAAAAAGACAGGATGTCAAACCGAATACCTTACTAGAAGATAAAACAAGTTTAGTTAAATATTTTGTCTCTCCACAATACCTAAATAGTGTTGTCGATCGATATTTGAAAAATCAAGAATTTGAATTGAGTGGATTATCTCTTAGAAATATTGGAAGTTTATATTATGCTAACTATGGTCGCAAAGGAGTAGAATTTACTTACGCTAAGCAATATGTAGAAGAAGCACTTCAGACATTAACAGAGGCAGGATATCAGTTGTTAATGAAAGATGGTTATAATTACACCTTCCCATATAGCAGCTATCAAACGAATATTCCATTAGAGACAACTTATAACGGGGTGATTGATTATTCAATTCCATTCAAACAGATTGCATATAACGGATTCTTTGATTACAGTGGGGAAAGTGTGAATATTGAAAATGCGACGTCAGTAGAAAAAAATCTCCTAAAAGCTGTGGAATTCGGTATGGATGTTAAATATACCGTTTCTTATGAAGATTCATCATTCTTTAACAATACGGATTATACGTATTACTATCACACAACATTTGACGATTTAAAAGATGATATTTTTGAAACATCGAAAGTGATTGAAGAATCAAAACAAGTAATAGGAAATGGCCATATCGTAGGACATGAACGATTAATGAATGATGTATATCGAGTGACTTATGAAAATGGAAAGACGCTAATCTTTAATTATAATAACGAAGGTGTCAATGTGGGTGGAAAAATGATTCCAGCGCTAGACTATATCGTAGAATAGGGAGGGATAAATGATGAAACTCATAAATCCAATTAAATATTATAAGCAACTCCATCATTCAAAACAAAGAAATATTGTCGGTTTCTTATTCGTACTTCCTTGGGTCATTGGCTTTTTCCTCATATTTATTCGCCCACTTATCTATACGGTAATTTATTCATTCCAAGAAATCAAATTAGTTCAAGGAGGATTGAGTAAATCATGGGTGATGTTTGAAAATTTCAACTATATTTTTAGGGTTGTGCCGGATTTTCAACGAACATTTTTCACTTCCATTCAAAAAACCCTCATTGAGTTACCAACGATTGTCATCTTTAGTATGCTAATCGCTGTGCTTTTAAATACAAACTTCAAATTTAGAGGCGTGGCACGTACCATCTTTTTCTTACCTATCATATTTGGGTTAGATATTTATACAAAATTTCAAACGGGAAGTTCATTAACTGAAATCGGAGTGGAACAAGTCGGATCCTCAAATTTCTTAAATGTCAGTGAGATTTTTACATTTTTAAATAATGCGGGGATTCCATCTGGAATTACGATGTTTATTGGAAATTCGATTAATCAAGTTTTTGAAATTATTTCGTATTCAGCTGTCCAAATCTTGATTTTCTTATCAGGGCTGCAATCGATTAGTTCTACCTTGTATGAAGTAGCATGGATTGAAGGTGCAACAAAGTATGAAACGTTTTGGAAAGTCACAATTCCAATGATTTCTCCAATCATTGTGACGGTTTCAGTGTATACCATTGTTGAATCGATGTATCGTTCAGCAGTATTAGAGGCTGCTAGGGAGATGGCGTTTACAACAGGAAACTATGGAGCGAGTGCTGCGATTTCGGTTTGCTACATTATTTCAATTGTCATTATTTTAGGAATTTTAATTAAGTTGTTATCTAAGGTGGTGTTTTACTATGAATAAGCCGAGTCTTAAACAGGGGTGTACGAATCCTAGAGTAAAGAGAAAATTCAATGAATTTGTGATTAAGGTGATTCAATATTCACTTGTCATCAGTATCGGATTTATGATCTTATATCCAGTTTTAAAAATGATAAGTACCGCCTTTACTTCTCCAAATGATTTAGGGAATCCATTAAGTTTTTGGATTCCTGAAAATCCAAGTACGATTATTTTAAAATTATGCAGTAGAATTTTAAAACCTGATCAATCCTTACTATTATCGATGGCTTATTCTGGCGCACTTATGGTGATTCAACTTATTTCCTCTGCGGTTGTTGGTTATGGATTAGCACGATTTAACTTTAAAGGGAAAAATCTAATCTTTGCTGGGGTTATTTTAACTATTATTGTGCCGCCTCAAACGATGATTTTATCTCAATATTTAAATTATCGATACTTTGATTTCTTTGGAATGATTGAAATGGTTAATGGAGAAAGTATCAATTTACTAAATAATACACCCGCTTATTTTATGATTGCTTTACTCGGGCATGGATTAAAATCAGGTCTCTTTATTTTTATCTTTAGACAGTTCTTTAGAGGATTGCCAAAAGAATTAGAAGAGGCAGCAAGTATTGATGGAGCAGGATATGTTAAGACATTTGTACAAATTATGCTTCCAACAACAGTGCCAGCCATGTTAACCGTAGGCGTATTCTCATTTGCGTGGAATTATGGAGATACATACTATTCTTCATTATTTGTGAAATCAGGAACTGATTTACTCTCATTAATTATGAATACGCAAGTGTCTAATACGAATGTAATCACGGGTGCTTATAGCGCTCTAACTGGTTTTGAAATCGATCAAGTTAGTCCATTTTTACTTCAGGCTATTAGGGGGACTTCATTACTTATCTTTATTAGTCCACTCTTAATTTTATATTTCATCGTTCAACGAAAATTTGTTGAAAGCTTTGAACGTTCAGGAATCACAGGATAAAAAGAGTCATATTAATGACTCTTTTCCACTAATAATTTAATTAAAAGGAGGGATAAAATGTTAAAGAGTTTTAGAACTTTTAATGTAGAAGAAAATCTATCAAGCGATACCGTAGCCTACTTGTGTGAGGATTTATCTTATCAAAATCAAGTCCTGTATACGGAAGAACAGACACAGTATAAAACAATAACGTTTTATAAAAAAAGAAGTCTGAATGAACAAAATGTAGTACTAATTGGAATCAAAGGGATTCAACACGAGTATGAATATCGTCAATTAGGTGGAGAAGTGGGACGATTTTTAGATCAACAAGAGATTGAACGTGTGACGTTTAATGGATTAAAAGATGAGGTGCTACCCCACTTTTTAGAAGGACTAATTTTAGGAACCAATTATCAAGATGATTATAAAAAAGAGCGCAAGTCAGCAGCTTTAAAAACGATTAGTTTTGATAATCAACTCGATCTTAAATCTTTATATCAAGACGTGTTAAATAAAACAAAAGCAACTTTATTAGCACGACATATTTCAAATGAGCCATTAAATCAGTTTAATGCCGCGCAGTATGCAGACTTCATAACTGAAGCATTTCAAGATTTAAAGGTTGACGTTGAAGTGATGAATAAAGCAGATTTAATCTCAAGAGAGTTTAATGGAATTTTAGCGGTATCAAAAGGAAGTCATATTGAACCCAGAGTAATCACTCTCAAATATCAAACAAATCAAGAGTTACCACTAACTGCATTAGTCGGGAAAGGGATCACATTTGATATGGGTGGTTACAACATTAAAAGTGGTCGGGATTTATCAGGTAGTCGTGTGGATATGGGAGGTTCAGCAGCTGTATTTGGAGCGATTTATGAGTTAGCGATCCAACAAAAAGAAGCAAATGTGATTGGAATTATTTTAACAACTGAAAACCTCATTAATAGTGAAGCGATGGTCCCCGGTGATATTATTAAATATCGAAATGGTTTAACGGTACAAGTGGTTAATACAGACGCAGAAGGCAGACTTTTATTAGCTGATGGACTTCTTTATGCACAAGAGTTAGGAGCTAAAAGTATTATTGATATTGCGACCTTAACTGGATCAATTGGAGGGGCACTCGGACAAGAAATGGCTGGCTTTTTCACGGATGATGAATCGCTTCGAAAGGAATTGAAAGAGAGTGCTCATGTAACCGGAGAAAAAGTTTGGGAGCTTCCATTAATTAAAGAATATGATAGCAGTTTAAATAGTCACTATGCTGATTTAAGTAATCTTTCTAGTTTAAGTTATGCAGGACATATTACAGCAGCCTTATTTTTAAAACGATTTGTGGATGATAAGATTTCATGGGCACATGTTGATATCGCAGCCATGACGGATGTACATGCAGATCGCGGGGATTATGTGACAGGGATGACTGGATATGGTGTTAAATTATTAGCAAAAACAATTGAACAAATGAATTTAAATCATGAATACGGTATAATAGAGGTAAGATAAAAAATGTAATGAAATGTAAATGGAGGAAAAATATGAATCAGTGGGGAATCATTGCAACTTGGTATTTTGCACGGGATGGTGTGAATCTAGCATCTCACTTATTAAATAAGGGAGAAGCAGCGACGGATGCGTTAAAAGTCGCTATCCATGATGTTGAAAACAATCCTCGTTATAAATCAGTGGGATATGGTGGATTACCAAATCAAGAGGGTGTGTGCGAGTTTGATGCGGGATGGATGAATGGAGATACACTTGGTTTTGGAGCAGTAGGGGCAGTAAAAGATATTAAAAATGTCATTGATGTGGCTGAGAAATTATCACATCAGCAATTTAATGCATTTTTAGTTGGAGCAGGAGCAGAGCAATATGCTCATCTAGAAGGATTTGAGCGCAAAAATATGCTGACCGAAAAAGCAATGCAAGAATATCGTGATCGTAAGTCACAGATAGATATGAATGAATTAACGTCATATGATGGTCATGATACAGTTAGCATGGTTTGTGTCGATCAGTTAGGAACAACGATTGCTGCAACATCGACAAGTGGGTTGTTTATGAAAAAACCTGGCCGTGTGGGAGACTCACCGATTATTGGATCGGGCTTTTATGCAGATAGTGATATCGGTGGTGGAGCCGCAACTGGAGTAGGAGAGGACATTATGAAAGGTTGTCTTTCATATGAAGTCACGTCGTTAATGGAGCAAGGCTTAACGCCGATGGAGGCATGCGAAAAAGCATTAAAGAAATTTGAGCGAAAACTAATAAAAAAACGTGGTAAAGCAAGCCCGATTAGTATTGTAGCGATGAATAAAGAATGCGAATGGGGCATTGCAACGAATATCGAATTTACCTTTGTTGTAGCAACACATGATCATCCTGCCAAAACTTATGTGGCTGAGATAATTGATGGAGAGACAGTTATCAGGCCTGTAGAAGATGTCTCAAAATGGGCGATGAATGAAGAACATAAACTAGACTAAAGAAGAAGGTTGCATTAATCTTCTTCTTAAATGAAATGGGGTGAATAGGATGAATGAAACAAGACATTTAGAAGGGAAACTGTACCAGTTTGCCAACTATGTGGCGCAGATGTTATTAATTAATTTCTATATGGTGATTGGAAGTTTGATGGGATTGTTAGTCTTTGGAATTGCACCATCCTTCTATGCAGGGCTGAAATTAATTAAAGAAATAGTAGAAGAAGAAAGAGACACAAACCTATTTACACGATTTATGCAATATTATCGACAAAGCTTTGTAAAAGCCAATAAAATTGGTTTTTCATATCTATTAATCTTCACGATTTTAGGAATTAATGTTTATTATTATGATCATCAACTAGGAGACGGTTTTATGAAAGTCGGTATTTTAGTGATGAACTATTTTCTGATTTTTATTACGCTTTTATCATTTATGACGTATATGGGAATTGAAATAAGGTTTAATTGTCGGACGAAAGAGTATATAAAAATGTCGATTCTATTTCCAATTTTTTATTTTCTTAACACGATTGGATTTCTAATCGCCGGGATTGCCATCTTTTTTATTCTGACTTTGTTTAGCCAGTTTATTGTATTTTTATTTGCTGCGGCATATTGTTATTTAAACCATTATTATGTGAGCGGCATGGCAATGAAATTTAAAAAATTACAAGAAGAAAAGTTTCAAGTATACGATATAGAAAATGAGGAAATCAATTAATCAATAATGAAGGAGGAAATCATCATGATTTATGAAGCATGTGTCGGAAGTTATCAAGAAGCAATCGAGGCAGCAAAACGTGGTGCTAGTCGAATTGAATTATGTGCTAATTTGTTAGAGGGTGGAACAACGCCAAGTTATGGAACGATTATCAAAACGCGTCGTGATGTGCGACTTCCCATTATGGTCATGATTAGACCCCGTGGTGGAAATTTCTGCTTTAACGAAGATGAAGTAGAGATTATGATTGAAGATATTAAACAGTGTAAGGAAATAGGTGTAGATGGGGTGGTAATTGGTGCCCTGAAAGAAAATGAAATTGATGTTAAGACCATTAAAACGTTAGTTGAAATTGCGAAACCATTATCGATGACATTCCATATGGCATTTGACGAATTGACAGATCCATTTAAAGGAATTGATATTTTGAAAGGGTTAGGGATTAATCGTATCTTGACAACAGGAAAAAATGAAAATGCTCTTAAAGGAAAAGAATTGATTAAAGAATTTATTGAATACGCAAATAATGAAATAATAATTATGCCAGGTAAGGGAATTACAACAAAAAATCGTGAGGAATTGATTGGATTTTTACAGATAAATGAAGTGCATGGAACGAAAATCGTATAGAAAATGAATTTAAATGAGTTAATTCTTGGTTATAACGGAGCGAATAGCTCCCTTTTTTATTCGATTTTTTAAAGGATAGGCGACAAAATCGCAACGGTCAGTTTATCTTGGGGAGGAGCTGGCGATATGAGCAAGGAAAACAGGTGATAAAAGAGGTTTTTGGCTTAGAGGTTATCGAAATGGCACATACATTATCGGGGAGTGAATATGTTGATAGGCAGCCAAAAGAACGTGCAGATGATTTGATGGAAGCTTTTAAAGATAATAGCATCAAAGCGATTTTTAATTGTATCGGTGATGATAATCGTATCAGATTATTACCGTGTGTGGGTTTAGGCATCATAGAAAAGAATCCTAAAATTTTGATTGGTCATTCTGATACAACAATTGGTCACTTAATGTGTTTTAAGGCAGGTCTTTCTAGCTTTTATGGACCGAGTTTACTCGCAGAATTTGCAAAAAATGGTGGTATGTTTGAGTATGCGAAGAACTGCGTTCAGAAGATGTTATTTGAAACTGATGTAGGAGGTGAAATCAAGATGTCTTGGAATTTGGGTAGTGAATACCTGCATTGCGACTATGAGTTATGTCATCAACGACGCTAAGTTGTGAAAAACGAAGGATCGAAGTGGTTGCAAGGAGGTGGGGGAATCACAGGACGATTGTTCGGAGCTTGCATTGAAGTGTTTGAGATGGCAAAAGGGATGAGTCTTTGGCCTAAAATTGGAAAGAGGTGATGTTATTTTTTGAGATGTCTGAGCATCAATCAGATCCCACTTTGTTGAAGTACTGGCTTCAAAATGATGGGTCAATGGGGAGTTTGCAACAAGTAAGAGGGATTTTGTTTGGGAAGCCGTACGATGAGAAGGATGAGTATGAGGTGGTCATTTATCAGGTCGTGATTGAGGAGCTTGGCTTACGTGATTGAATGATGGGTTACGATTTGAATTTTGGTCATAACTCACCGATGATGATTTTACCTTATGGCGGATTAGTAGAAATTGATGCCGATTGACAAAAAAATTTACTGTTAGAAGCATCTGTTCGAGTTTAAATTTCGACATTTATAAGAGGTTTTGAGTTTAAAATAGGTTATTTTTTTATTTGTGTACGTTTTCACAAGGTTTCATTGAATATTTTTTCACAAAATCATTGTTCATTAATTCACAACATGCTATAATAAGTTCATCAAGGAAAGAAAAAATGAAATGTGCGAAAGGGGTTTTCTAGCATGAGAACTGAGAAAGAATTTATCAACTATATCACTGAGTGTCCAACAAACGTAAAAATTAGAGGGAATCGTCAAAATATCATTTTAACTTGTGAAGAAACAGAAGTAAAATTCCCGGTAGTTGATCATATTTATACACGATTTGTGTGCTCTTTATCACATGCAGAAGTACTATCAACAGGACGTTTAGAAGAATTGAGTGAGCAAGTTTTACAAGCATTAGCAAACGCTGTAACAGGACGTCGTGAATCTAGTTTTGACATTACATTTGAAGCATAAAAATAAAATAAAGGAAGAAGAGCAGATGGAGTTAAGGGCTCTTCTTTTTCTTGTTTATCTCATCATTTTTTTATGAAAAACAGGGGATAATAAATTATAAAAAATGGAAATTTAGAGTGAGCGATTGAAAGAAATTTATGGTTTAGTTGCGGTTGATTTTGTCTGTTTATTTGAGATGTATAAATCATCTGAATCACTGATAAAGAATGATTATTTAACGGCGGAGTCTGTTGAACTCTTATTAAATCATGAGGACATAGTGAAGATTCGAGCGTTATTGTTGAATGGCGTAGCAACAGGTTTAAGAAATGCTAATTTTAAGGTGAAATCAGTGAAAAATGGATTTGGAATTTTTTTTAATATTGACTTTTTCGATTGAAACGTTTGTCATGAATGTTGATTTTTTTTATCGACAGTAAAGCTTATATATATAAGTCCAGATAAGTTTTTCACACTTGGAAAACTTTTAACTGGACTATAGTGACGCCTAAGGATCAAAAAGATTTTAGTACTGAGACTCATTTATAATAGTGAAATACATTTCTGTTTCTATATAGTAATCCATTTAACATCAGTAGAGCAGATTGAAAACAAGGGATTGTGAACTTTTAGATGAGAGTAAAGCAGATGAATGTAAAGCTGACTGACCTAAGTAGTCGATATGGTATGAGAGGTATTGTTTTTTGGGTTTAAAATCGATTAAATTTAACAAAAAATATATTTTTTGAAAAAAAACTATTGACGAATGTAAAATTATTGGATAAGATTTAGACAAATATTCGCGTTGAAAAGGAATAGTAAAGACTTCCCTTTTTTGTAGAGAGAGAATGGTTGGTGAAAATTCTCAAAAAGGTGTCTTGAACCAGCCTTGGAGCCCTGTACCGAAAACTTGAATTAGGCTACAGCGATTCATCTCGTTATCGATGAAAAAGATGTGATCATAGTGCCATGGAATATGATCATAATTAGGGTGGTACCGCCGATTTTGGCCCCTTGCAGAGGGAGCAAATCGGTGGTTTTTTGTATACAGAAATCACTGATGAACCCCTCACACTGTATAGCTCATCATGAAACAAAGGTTATGAGTCAATAGAATGTAAACTGTGTAGGGAGGAAGTTAACATGAGTAAAAAACTTGTTCAAGCCATTACAGCGATTGATGAAGATTTCGCACAGTGGTATACGGATGTTGTTAAAAAAGCTGAATTAGTTGACTATTCGAGTGTGAAAGGATGTATGATTATTCGCCCATATGGTTATGCCATTTGGGAAAATATTCAACAGTATCTAGATCAAAAGTTCAAAGAAACAGGACATGAAAATGTGTACATGCCGATGTTAATTCCAGAATCGCTACTTCAAAAAGAGGCAGATCATGTTGAAGGGTTTGCTCCAGAAGTCGCATGGGTGACACACGGTGGAAATGAAAAATTATCAGAACGATTAGTTGTTCGTCCAACATCTGAAACGTTATTCTGTGATCATTATTCAAAAATTATTCAAAGTTATAATGATTTACCGAAGAAATATAATCAATGGTGTTCTGTTGTTCGTTGGGAGAAGACAACACGTCCATTCTTACGTACAACTGAGTTTTTATGGCAAGAGGGGCATACCGTACATGCTACAGCTGAGGAAGCAGAGGAAGAAACATTACTGATGCTCAATACGTATGCCAAAATGTGTGAAGAATTTTTAGCAATTCCAGTGCTTAAAGGTCAAAAAACAGAAAAAGAAAAATTTGCGGGTGCACAGGCGACGTATACGATTGAAAGTTTAATGCATGATGGAAAGGCTCTTCAAAGTGGAACGTCACATAACTTTGGAACGGGTTTTGCAAAAGCTTTTGATATTAAATACAGTGATAAAAATTCAAAGATGCAATATGCGCATCAAACTTCATGGGGTGTGACGACTCGTTTAATCGGAGCTATTATTATGGTGCATGGGGATAGTAGTGGACTTGTACTACCTCCACGTGTCGCTCCAACACAAGTTATGATTATTCCAATTGCAGCCCATAAAGAGGGGGTTATAGAAAAGGCATGTGAGCTTCAAACACGTCTAGCAAGTGTTGCTCGTGTCAAGTGTGATACATCGGATAAAACACCAGGATGGAAGTTTAGTGAGTATGAGATGAAGGGAATTCCAGTTCGCGTTGAAATCGGACCAAAAGATATTGAAAATAATCAGGCGGTCTTAGTTCGTCGTGATACACGTGAAAAAATCATCGTATCATTAGATGATCTTGAAACAAAAGTGGTGGAATTATTAGAAGACATTCAACAAAGTTTGTTTGCAAAAGCATTAGCTAAACGTGAAGAGATGACCTTTATAGCGACAAACATGGAGGAGTTAAGAAATAATGCAGATAATCACCCAGGATTCACGAAAGCCATGTGGTGTGAAGATCAAGCATGTGAAGATAAAATTAAAGAAGAGGTTGGATTTACGTCACGATGTATGCCTTTTGTTCAAGAGCAGATAAGTGACAGTTGCGTTTGCTGCGGGAAAAAGGCAACGAAACTTGTATACTGGGCAAAAGCTTATTAAGATTTATAAAAAAAACAAGTGGCAAAACGTCATAAAATTAGTTGGTAGGATGTAAGACAAATAAATTCATCAAAAAAAAATAAAAAAAAACATTCCAAAGTAGCATATTTTTTAAAGCTCATACTTATAATGTGATATCAAATCATTAAAGGAGCTTTAGGCGATGAAAAAATTTGAATACCGATTAGAACAAATAGACGTAGATATTAAAAGTGTCCTTAATCAGGAACAAACCAAAACTCAGGAAATATTAAATCAAAAATTAAATGAATTAGGAAAAGAAGGTTGGAGACTTTGCGGTGTGAATGGATCATGGTATTATTTCACTCGTGAAATGACCGCCTATATATAATAAGGAAAAAAAGATGATAGATTGCGGGATCTATCATCTTTTTTTTGTTAGTCAAAAAGAGAAAATGATTTTGATTGTTTTATGAATGAATTTGAATGAATTTTAACACTTAAAGGTCCAAAATGATAGTTGAAAGCTGTATTATTTTCGGTCGATGAATGATTGTGAAAGATTTTTGGATGAAAATGAATGTTTATGAAGAAAAATGATTGACTTATGTAATCGTTTTAAATATAATAGGGTTGTAAACAACTTCAACAAAATAAATTCTTAAATAGATTTAGATAAATATGGGTAAGTTAATAACTGAGGTGAAAAAGTGATTACGGAAGAGAGACATCAACTCATTATAACTGAATTAAAACAAAAAGGCTCGGTCAAAGTTTCAGACCTGGTTGAAAGATTTAATATCTCAGAATCAACAATTCGACGAGATTTAGTTTTTCTAGAAAATTTAAATTATTTAAAACGCGTTCATGGTGGAGCAGTTAATGTTAAAAATAAATTTGTTGAAAGTAGTTATAATGAAAAAGCTGCACAAAACAGTCATGAAAAAGACGCCATTGCCAAATACGCTGCCGCGCTTGTTGAAGATGGTGATAGCATTTATATTGACTCTGGAACGACGACGTTTGAGATGATTAAATATTTAGCTGGAAAAAAAATCATGGTTGTCACAAATGGATTATCTAATGTTGAATCATTAATTGAGTATGACATCCCGTGTTTTGTTTTAGGTGGTAAAGTCAAGCGAAATACTAAAGCGGTCGTAGGGTATGAAGCGATTACGACATTAAATCGTTATCGTTTTGACAAATGCTTTATGGGTGCTAATGGGGTTCACTCTATGCATGGATTTACAACACCTGATCCAGAAGAAGCCATGATTAAAGAAAATGCCATTAAGGCTTCAAATGATATCTTCGTTTTAGCAGACGGAAGTAAATTTGGAGAAGTCAGTTTTACGCGTTTTGCAGAATTGAATGATGCAACGATTATTACAAATTTAGAAGACGATTTAAATCGTTATCATGAAAAAACAACAGTGAAGGTAGTGAAACAATGATTTATACAGTTACATTAAATCCGTCCATAGATTATGTCGTGACGATGGATCAGTTAAATGAAGGCTCTGTCAATCGTGTGAGTACTGAAAACTTATATGCGGGTGGAAAAGGAATCAATGTCTCACAAATTTTAAATCAACATGGGGTTGATAATGTTGCCTTAGGATTTATTAGTGGATTTACAGGAGTGTTTATTCAAGAGAGTCTCCATTCAAAAGGAATTAAAACGGATTTTATTCATTTAAAAGAAGGCTTCTCACGTATTAATATGAAAGTGAAAACAATCGTAGATGAAACTGAAATTAATGGAGTTGGGCCTGCGATTTCTAAAGAAGATATTGCCAACTTGTATGCGCAATTCGATGGTTTAACAGCAGAAGATGTTTTAGTGTTAGCAGGAAGTATCCCGGGAACATTGCCTGATAATTTCTATGAAGAAATTATGAAGCATTTGGAAAACAAGGGGGTCAAAATTGTAGTTGATGCCACGAAAAACTTATTGCTCAATGTTTTAAAATATCGTCCCTTCTTAATTAAACCAAATCATCATGAAATTGCGGAAATGTTTAATGTTGAAATTAAAAGTATTGATGAGCTACTGGTTTATGGACGTAAGTTGAAAGAAATGGGTGCTCAAAATGTCTTAATTTCGATGGGTGGAGACGGCGCAGTTTTAATCACAGAAAATGATGATGTGTTTCAAAGTAATGTTCCAAAGGGAACAGTTAAAAACTCTGTTGGAGCAGGAGATTCAATGGTTGCTGGATTTATGGCGGGTTATTTAAACTCTCATAGCTATGAAAAGGCCCTACAATTAGGGGCAGCGAGTGGAAGTGCAACTGCCTTTTCTTCAGATGTCGCAACAAAAGAATATATTGATCAGTTAGTAGATCAAATTACCGTTAAACCATTATAATAGGAGGCTTTAAAAATGAGAATTACTGACTTATTAAATAAGCAATCAATTAGTTTAAATTTAAAAGCAACTAATAAAATGTCAGCGATCGATGAATTAGTTGATTTAGTCAATGCAAGTGGCAATTTAAATAATAAAGAAGAGTATAAGCAAGGTATTATTGCTCGTGAAGAGCAAAGTACAACAGGTATTGGGGAGGGCATTGCAATCCCTCATGCCAAAACGAAAGCGGTTAAAAAAGCATGTTTAGCAGCAGCCGTTAGTAAAGCAGGAGTGGACTATGAATCATTTGACGGAAGCTTAGCTCACTTATTCTTCATGATTGCAGCACCAGATGGAGCGAATAATACTCACTTAGAAGTATTATCGCGTTTATCAACAATATTAATGGATGAAACATTCCGTCAAGATTTAATGAATGCCACATCAGTGGATCAATTTTTATCTTTAATTGATGCGAAGGAAACAGAAAAATTCCCTGAAGAAGAAGTGGTTGAAGAGGTGAAAACGCCAACATCAGCAAAAGATTCAAAATACCCTCGAGTGTTAGCGGTAACAGCCTGTCCAACTGGAATTGCTCATACCTTTATGGCTGCTGAAAGTTTAAATAAAAAAGGAGCTGAAATGGGAATTTCAATTAAAGTTGAAACAAACGGTTCAGCAGGAGCTAAAAATGTTTTAACGAAAGAAGAAATTGAAAACTGTGACGCAATCATTGTAGCGGCTGATAAAAAAGTAGAAATGGCACGCTTTAATGGTAAAAAAGTGATTCAAACAAAAGTGGCGGATGGAATTCATAAATCAGAAGAATTAATCACACGTGCCATTAATGGCGATGCGCCAGTTTATCATAGTGCAGAAGGCGCACAAGAAGTGGAAGAATCAAACGAAAGCCTTGGTCGTCAATTATATAAACACTTAATGAATGGTGTGTCAAACATGTTACCATTCGTTGTAGCAGGTGGTATTTTAATTGCTTTAGCATTCCTATTTGATGATCGCTCAATTGATCCAAGTAATTTTGGTTCAAATACGCCGTTTGCAGCTTTCTTTAAATCAGTAGGAGATGCAGCATTTGGATTCTTATTACCTGTTTTAGCTGGATTTATTGCCGTTAGTATCGCAGACCGTCCAGCGATGGTTGTCGGATTTGTTGGTGGATTCTTAGCAAACGCTGGTGGGGCAGGATTCTTAGGTGCGTTACTGGCAGGGTTTATTGCCGGATATTTAGTATTATTACTTCGAAAAGTATTATCATTCTTACCACAATCACTTGAAGGAATTAAACCGGTGCTATTATATCCTTTATTAGGAACACTGTTAATTGGGATTGTGATGACATTTATTGTTAATCCACCAGTAGCCTTTTTAAATAATGGATTAACTAACTTCTTAAATAGTTTAGGAACAAGTTCAGCTATCTTATTAGGAATTGTTGTTGCTGGTATGATGGCAATCGATATGGGAGGACCATTCAATAAAGCGGCTTATGTCTTTGGGATTGCATCTTTAAATTCAGGAAATGAAGCGGTTATGGCAGCTGTAATGGCAGGTGGGATGGTTCCACCGTTAGCAATTGCGTTAGCGACAACTTTCTTTAAACACCGTTTTACAAAACAAGAACAAGATGCTGGTAAAGTTAACTATATTATGGGATTATCATTTATCACAGAAGGAGCTATTCCATTTGCAGCAGCCGATCCACTAAAAGTCATTCCATCTTGTGTGATTGGATCAGCAGTAGCGGGAGCGTTAACAATGGTGTTTAATTGTACATTACCTGCACCTCATGGTGGAATCTTCGTCTTCCCAGTAGTAGGAAACTGGCCAATGTACTTAGTAGCTATTTTAATTGGATCTGTTGTGGGAGCCTTAATCTTAGCCTTCCTAAAACGTTCAGTAAAACAAGAAGCTTAAGAGTAATCTGAATAACATACAAAAAAACCATAAGGATTTTAACCTTATGGTTTTTATTTACCTAATGAAACCGAGTGCTTGAGGGACACTCGTTAAATGATAATCGCTATTAAAATGCTTGAAAGATAGACAACATTAATGAGGATAAAAATTTTGACGCTTAAACTAAACGTATGCTGTTTTGAGGGAGCATCAACAAATTGTTTAATATGGTGAAGGACCGGTTTGAGTGTCACTAAAGTGACTAATGAAACGAAAGGTAGAACACCAATCATCACACCAAAGATAATTGAAAAATATCCAAAAATATAAAGTGCAAAGAATAAAAGTAGGGCACGCTCTTTTCCAATACAAATCGGTAAGGTATAGCGTTGATTTATTAAATCATCATCCATATCGCAAATGTTATTTGCTAACATAATATTAGAAATTCCCATTATCAATGGAATCGACACAATGACTAAAACTAACAATTGAGACACATTCATGAATAATTCAATATGTGTACTCTCATGATGAAAGCTAATAAACTCTTGATCGTAGATATGGATATACATACTAATAAAAGTCAGAATTAATCCCATCGTAATCCCTGAAAAAATTTCGCCAAAAGGAGTTCTTGAAATGGGAAGAGGACCAAAAGAATAACCAATCCCAATAATAAAGCAAATGATTCCAAGAAAAAGAACGAAGGCATTCGTCTGGCTAACGAGTAACAGTCCAAAACAACCAGATAAACAAAGCATGAAAATAATCAACCGTTTAATTTGTTTAGGTGCTAATTGATCACCAACGATGGGATTATGGATTTCATAACCATAACCTTCTTTTTTTATGGCCTGTTTGTAGTCCATGTAATTATTAATCATCGTGGTGGTCATATCAAAAATAATCATTGAGATAAACATAATGACGGCATTCTTGATAGAAAAAACATGATAACGGTAGTAGACATATAATGACCCAAATAAAAAGGGGATAATACTGGCCACTTTAGTTTGGATTTCAATTAATTTTAAAAAGCTTGAAAAATTCATAAATCCTCCTCATCTTCTCTAATTCACTCACTTATTATATAAAACTTCATCAAGTTAAACAAGTTAAATTACTTGAGGCTCCTACCTGTCATGGCTTCTTGGTTTGTAAGGGGAAAAATGTACAGGCGTTTTGGAAGAAAATATCATATGGTATAACAAAAAGGAGGGGGAAATATGGGACAATTAATTCCTAAAATTATTCATCAAATTTGGCTTGGAAAGCGTCCGATTCCAACTCAAATTCAGTCATATATGCAGTCATGGAAAACATATCACCCTGATTGGCAATTTATCTTATGGACAGATGAGAATTTGATTCCTTTACAAAATCAAGATCTTTATAATCAGGTAGAGGATCTAAGACAAAAAGCGGATATTGTCCGTTACGAAGTGTTATATCAATATGGCGGAGTCTATGTTGACATTGATATGGAATGCTTTAAAAACATTGAACCTTTATTACAAGAGGGTGAATTTTTCGTAGGCACCGAAGATGATTTCTATTTATCAAATGAGTTGATGGCTGTGACGAAAAAACATGATTTAATCAAAGAGTTACTAGATGGGTTAAAATATTCGCTATCTAATGATGAGAATAAAAGCATCGATGAGCAAACTGGCCCTATTTTTATGACCAAATACCTACTTTGGATGCCTCAGGTAACAGTTGCTGAGCAACAACTGTTATATCCAACACCCGAACAACTAAAAAAAGCAGATTCACCTTTTTATACCGTCCATCGTGCTAAGTGTTGTAAACAGCTGTTCAAATAAAAAAGATAGATAAAAAAACCTTGATTGCTTATAATAAATCTGATAGGCTATAGACGAAATAACTGATTATTTAGTGGTTAAAAGAGAAAGGGTTGACCGGTTTATGAAACGAAATCAAGGTGTTTTACTCACAATCTTATCTGCCTTTCTTTTTGGATTCACCCCAATCTTAGCTAAATGGACCTATAGTGGTGGAAGTAACGCAATTAGTTTGACCTTTTATCGAGCCCTTTTTTCTTTACCTGTGCTATATGGTATCTTGAAATATAGAAAAGTCTCATTAAAAGTGACAAAGTCACAATGGATTCATTTGCTAATTGTCGGAATTTTAGGGCAGACAGTTACAACAATTACGCTTTATGCGACGTATGACTATTTATCAGTTGGAATGGCGACAACACTACATTTTGTTTATCCTGCATTTGTTGTGTTAGCAGCTGTTCTATATTTTAAAGAAAAGTGGACACGAGCTAAAGTCATCTCAATCATACTGGCTATGATTGGAATGTTATGTTTTATTGATTTAAGTGGTCATATTAGTTTGTATGGTGTTTTCTTAGCGTTGGTATCAGGAATGACTTACGCCTTCTTCATTTTATATATTGATAAAAGTGGCCTTAAAGAGTTAGATTCGTTTAAACTGACTTTTTATATTAACTTAGTGGTATCTGCTGCGGTGTTCGTTTATGGGATGGGAACTCATTCTTTAATGATTAATTTAACGCCCATCGCCTGGGGATTAACATTAATCATTTCATTATTAGTATCAGTGTTCGCCGTTGCTTTACTGCAAATCGGAATTAAATTAATTGGAAGCACCAAAGCATCGATTCTTTGTTTATTTGAACCTATCACAAGCGTTGTATTTGGACTCATTTTATTACACGAAGATTTAACAATTTTAAAGTTAATAGGTTGTATTTTAATTTTGTTATCTGCATATGCCATTTCTAAAGAAAAATAACTCATCAACCATGTCGAATTACGCGATTAAAAACCCGCGTTTGACGTGGTTTTTTTTGAATTTTATAGACAGAGATAGACAACATCTTTAAAATTCATATGTTAAAATGGAATAACTGTCGAGTGAGAGGAGAAGATGAAGATGGGGAAAAATCCTAAAGAATGGACGACTTTTTTAACTGGATTTAATATCGGAACTTTTTTATCTTTAATTTCTTTAGTTGAAGTTTTAATGACACGTTCGTCATTTAAAGAATATTGTATTATTTTAGCTGTTATTTTAGTTAATGGGACAATTATTGGGGTGGTGCTACAATATTTATTAATTCATATTCATTTAACGAAAAATATGGGGAGAGCCTTTTATTATGCAGGCGATGAAATTCCCAAACGTTTACTTGAAATGAGAAATCATAAATTAGAAAAAACGCTCGAGTTAATGGTGGGGATTCAGACACGAGTAAAACTAAATTTAATCATTTTAATTATGTTAGTGTTATTACTCATTTTATCATTATTATTACCCATTATTTATTGCTATCGCTTTGAGTCGGATATGTTTTTATTTAACATTGGCTGGTCATGTATTTTATTGATGTTCATGTCGCGATTAGTCTTAATTATGACGAAAAATAGTCGTTATATTCAATTCAAGATTAATCATTTATTAGATGTTCATGAGTTTAATAATATTCAATTGAAAAAAGAAGAATTATAACAAGAGATCGAAGTCGGATCTCTTTTTTGTTATGAAAAATTCATAAAATGTTATTAAATGTTAAAACTAGAATTAATAATAAATAAAAGGTGGAGTTGAAATGGATTCATTCAAAAAATTAGGCTTACAACTCGTTAAATGGATCCTATTGAGTCTTTTAATGGGAGTCATGATTGGTGTGATGGTAGGTGGATTTAAACAAATCTTAAGTACAGCTAATCACTATCGGAGCACTCATGAGAAGTTAGTCTTTGGTTTACCTGTTGCAGGAGTAGTTATCAGTTTTTTATACGTGAAAGTTAGACGAAATGCGTATTCAGGAGAGAATTTACTAAAATCAGAAGTTCAACAAGCTGCGAAGAATATTCCGCTTTCCATGATTCCGGCTGTTGTGATTGGATCTTTGGTGACAACTTTTTTTGGAGGATCAGCAGGGAAAGAAGCAGCGGGAGTTGCGATCGGTGGGATAACAGGTGATTTTTTATCAAGAAAATTTCATTTAAGTGATGAGGAGCAACGGACATTAGTTGTTGCAGGTGTTGGAAGTGGCTTTGGCGTCCTTTATAATACACCATTAGCCGGAGCTATTTTAGGAATGGAATTAGTTTTAAAGGGAAAGTTTCATTACGAAGCATTACTTCCTGCTTTTTTAACAAGTGTTATTTCAAGTGAGGTTGCGAAACAAATTGGAGATGAACTCATTACTTATCCCTCTTTAGAGCTTGGAGCTCTTGATTTGACTTTAATTTTAAAATTAGTTGGAATGGGGCTGTTATTTGGACTGGTGGCCATGATGTTTAATGGGGCTTTAGACCTAGCCCCTAAAATTTATTCTAGGTGGATTAAGAGCCCCTATATTAAAGGTATGGTAGGGGGCGTGCTAACAATTATTCTTTTTTGGATGGCTGGGGATAATTATAATGGGTTAGGACAGTCACATATCGCTTTAGCCTTTGAGGAACCCGTTAGTCTCATTGAGTTTATTTGGAAGATTATTTTTACAGCTGTTGCCCTAGGGTCTGTTTTTCAAGGGGGACGTGGAAATCCAACCTTTTTTGTTGGAGCAACATTTGGGAGTGCCATTGCAACATTTTTTAAATTACCTGTTGCTTCAGTTGCAGCACTTGGGATGATTGGAGTTTTTTGCGGCGCAACAGCCTTACCGTTAACTGGAATTATGATGGCGATTGAATATTTTGGATCTTCACATGTTATGGCGATTATTATAGTCATGATTATTTCATACAGTATTTCTGGTTTTTATGATTTATTGACTCATTCAAAGCTTGCTAAAGGAAAAAAAGAGATTTTTGAAGGGCAGGTAGAATCAAATGGAAATTAAAAGAAGTATGCGTTGCATACTTCTTTTTTATTTCTTCAATTGTAATCCAACTGGACAGTGATCAGATCCTAAAACATCAGGATAAATTCTCGCATCTTCAAGTCTTGATTCTAATGCTTTTGAGGTAATAAAGTAATCAATACGCCATCCAACGTTTTTTTGCACGTGCGCCTGCACGATAAGACCACCAACTATAACAATTTTCTTTTGTTGGATAAAAATAACGGAATGTATCGATAAACCCACTATTTAATAGTTTCGTCATTTCATTACGTTCCTCGATTGTGAATCCAGCGTTTTTTGTATTTGTTTTAGGATTTTTTAAATCGATTTGTTGATGGGCTACATTCAAATCACCGCAAACAATGACTGGTTTTAAAACATCTAATCCTATCAAATAATTTCTAAAAGCTTCTTCCCATGTCAAGCGATAATCGAGTCGTGCCAACTCATTTTGAGAATTAGGTGTATAGACCGTTACCAAATAAAAATCATTATATTCGAGGGTAATGACACGACCTTCTTGATCATGTTCTGCAATATTAAGGCCGTAAGTCACCTGTAATGGCTCATGTTTTGTAAAAATAGCCGTTCCTGAATAACCTTTCTTCACGGCATAATTCCAATATTGATAATAGCCATCTAATTGCAAATCAATTTGACCTTCTTGTAATTTTGTTTCTTGTACACATAAAAAATCAGGTTGCTCTGCTTCGACAAAATCTAAAAATCCTTTTTTCACACAAGCACGCAATCCATTTACATTCCATGAAATAAATTTCATTACCTGCATCCTCCTTAATTACTAATAGATTATCGCAAAATGAAATAAATGTCTACTTTTGTGCTGATATCGAAGGTATAAATAGGAGGCTATCTCATTTTTGATGGCGCTTCGAAATTTTAGTAGGGAAGATGACTGTAAACGTTGTTTCATCATTTGGAATACTTTTCACTGAAATTTGCCCATGATGCTGGCTAACAATTGTTTTAGCAATAGAAAGACCTAATCCATAGCCACCTGTATCACGAGCACGTGATTCATCAGCACGGTAAAAACGCTCAAAAATCTTATCAAGATGCTCAGGTGGAATCCCAACACCTTTATTTTTGACAGCTAAAATAAATTGTTCATGCTCTTTCTTTAAAGAAAGCATAATTTGAGTTTGAGTTGGTGAATGTTTCAATGCATTATCAAGTAAAATAATGGCTACTTGTGCAATTCGTTCTTCTTCGCCTGTAAACATTAAGTCCGGTTCAATATCTAAAACTAATTCTTTCCCAGACTCAAAGAACACCGATTCAAGCGGTAACGCGGCATTAATAATGGCTTCGCTTAAATCAAAAGAAGCTGATTTTAATAACACTTCATTACTATCAATTTTCGCTAAATAGAGTAAGTCGCTAACAAGTTTTGACATTCGTTCCGTCTCAGATTTAATGTGATCAATCCATTTTCGTTGTTCATTAATGGTTTGATGTTGATTCGCTAAAATGACATCTGTCGTTGTATGGATGACTGTTAAGGGAGTTTTTAATTCATGGGAAGCATCGGCGACAAATTGTTGCTGTTTTTGCCAAGCTAAAGCCACTGGTTTAATTGCCCAAGACGCTAAATAAAAACTAATGACAGCTAAAACAATTAATGTAATACATCCAATAAAAATTAAGACAAGTGCAAGTTGCGTCAAGGTCGTCATTTCAGAAGAACGATCTAAGAAAACAAAGAGTGTTCCTTCAGGACGCGTAATTTTTAAATAGCGAAAAGGAAGGGAGTTAATTGTAACTTTTCCCGTTTCAGTCGAACGATTGTATAAATCTTCAACAATAGATTCCACTCCCGATAAATCAGTATCAGACTCTAAATTTGAGGTAATGGTTAAAGTTTGAGTCGTGTTATCAATTGAAGCTGTAAAATGATTACGCATCAGACCTTCATTGAGTGGAAAGGGGCCTTTGCGATCTAAATTATATCCCCCCTTCGGTGGAAATTTTTGTGAAATGCTTGTATTTTGGGCGATTTGTTCCATCAAGACCATTGCTTGAGACACATTCGTTTTGTACATTAAATAATACGTCCCGCCAAAAATAGCAAGAAAAATCGACATCAGAATGGATAGATTAATCAAAATAAATCGCTTCTTAAGTTTTTTTAACATGATTCATTGACTCCTAAACAATATCCAACGCCTCTGACCGTTCGAATGATTACATTTGATTTAATAAAAGATAATTTTTTTCGAAGAAAAGAAATATAAACTTCAACGTTATTGTATTCAACATCTGCGTCAAATCCCCATACCTTTTCGATTAATAGTTCTTTAGTTACAATTTGATTACCATTTGAAAATAAATAATTTAAAATGTTAAATTCTTTTAACCCAAGTTTTACTGATTTGACTCCACAAGATAGCTCATAAGTGGATAAGTTAAGTTCAGCATCATGAAAACGTAGGGTATCCGTTGTGATTTCACCTTGTCGACGAAGAAGAACGCGAATTCTCGCTAATAGCTCTTCGGTCGCAAAGGGTTTGGTTAAGTAATCGTCAGCTCCTAAATCAAGTCCACGGACTTTATCTGCAATTTCATCTTTTGCAGTTAAAAATAAAATCGGCGTTTTAATTTTATCCTGACGACACATCTTTAAGATATCAAATCCATTTAACTTAGGTAACATAATATCTAAAATAATTAAATCATAAATACCTGTTAAGGCATAATCAAGACCTGATTGTCCATCGTGAAACACATCCACATCATATTTGTTTGTTTTTAATATTTGGCTAATCGCTTCTGCTAAGCGAATCTCATCTTCTACCACTAAGATTCTCATATTTATCACCTCATACGTTTAATGTTATCAAGCGAAACTTAAAACATTCTGAAATTTGACGGCTATTTCTTTATTATAAGGATAACAAATTTTGTTAAAAAGGAAAACCAAGTAAAATATAATTAATTAATTATTAAATTTTTAAGATTATGTTAAGAAATGGAATTTATAATAGCTCTAGTCAGCTATTTAGGAGGTGAGTCAGATGAAGTTTAGACATGAAATTAAACATTACATTAATTACGGCGATTATTTACTGCTTCGAAATCGTTTGAAATTTTTACTGCGATGTGATCACCATGCAAACGAGCTCGGAGAATATAAAATTCGAAGTATCTACTTTGATAACTATCATGATAAAGCTTTACAAGAAAAGTTAATGGGGATTAATAATCGAGAAAAGTTTAGAATTCGATATTATAACGATGATGTCAGTTTTATTCGGTTGGAGAAAAAATCAAAGGTGAACGGTTTATGTGCCAAAGTGAGTGCTCCATTGAGTGATGAGCAAGCTCAATCAATTATGGATGGAGAGTTTGAGTTTTTAAAAAATTCCACACACGCTTTGCATCAAGAACTTTATTATAAGATGAAAACCGAGCTACTCAGACCTAAAACTATCGTGGATTATACCAGAGAGGCTTATATTCACGACGTGGGAAACGTTCGGATCACGTTTGATAAAAGAATTAGAACTGGAATCACTTCAATTGATGCCCTAAATCCGTTGCTGCCAACTGTTGAAGGGCTGGATTCAAATCTCATCATACTAGAAGTTAAATTTGATGAATTTTTACCGGAGTTTATTTCAGATGTTTTACAAAACAATTATAGTCGGTCAACATCCGTTTCAAAGTATGCGGTTTGCCGGATTTATGGTTAATGACTTTAGGAGGGAAATGTTATGTTTGCAACACTAAATTTTAGCGATATTTTTAAATCAAGTTTTATGGAGAATATCTCAGCGTTTTCAGTATTAGATACAATCATTGCTTTGACCTTAGCCTTTGTAATCGGGCTCTTTATTATGGCTGTTTATAAAAAAACATTTAAAGGAGTCATGTATTCTCATAGTTTTTGTGTGTCATTACTTGCATTAAACTTAATTACAACCTTAATTATTTTAGCGATTACATCAAACGTTATTTTATCACTCGGGATGGTCGGGGCGTTATCAATCGTTCGTTTTAGAAGCGCCATTAAAGAACCGCTCGATATTGCCTTTTTATTTTGGTCAATTAGTGCTGGAATTGTGATTGGAGCAGGATTAATTCCATTAGCGGTCTTCGGATCATTATTTATTGGAATCATCTTAGTTTTATTCATCAATCGCCAAACAACTGATAATCCTTATTTATTAGTGTTATCGTGCCTAAATGATGAGAGTGAAAAAGAAGCATTAAAAACAGTCAATGCTTATGTAAAAAAACATGTCATCAAATCTAAAACAGTCTCAGCTCAAAATGGAATCGAAGTGACAGTTGAAATTCGTTTGAAAGAAATGGAAACAAAATTTGTAAACGAAATCAGTCAAATTAGTGGCGTAAAAAATGCCGTGTTAGTTTCTTATAATGGTGATTATTTAGGATAAATGATATTAAACAAGTAAGGAGGTGATGGTTGTTGCGTAATGAGAAAAGTGTCAATCGTTTAATGGTTCTATTAGTGTGTGGAATGGTTTTATTGACTGGACTCTTAATGTGGATATCGAACCATGAAACCATATCAGCCAGTTTAACTAAAGTGGCACAACCCGCCTATGTTGAAAAAATTTTTAACGCAGACGAAGTGTTAGAGATAGATATTCAAATATCAGAAGAAAATTGGAATTCAATGATTGAAAATGCTATATCAGAACAATATGTGATGGCTGATATCGTCATTAATGGTGAAGTATTTGAATCTGTAGGCATTAGACCGAAAGGAAATTCATCTTTAAGTATGGTAGCAAGTGATGATAGCACGGATCGATTTAGCTTTAAAGTTGATTTTTCAGAATACGTTGACGGACAAAGCCTATACGGATTAGATAAACTGGCACTCAATAACATGATTGGTGACGCAACCTACATGAAAGAATATTTATCATACGATATGTTTAGTGCCATGGGGATTGCGACTCCCGGATATTGTTATGCTAATATCAAAATTAATGGTGAACCATGGGGGTTATATCTTGCACTTGAGGTCATGGAGGAAAGTTTTGTCCAACGTTATTTTGGGACGATTTCCGGAAGTTTATATAAACCTGAAAGTGATTCAATGAACATGGGCAACAAAGAAGACAAGCAAGAGATGATGATCGGAGGCAATCCATTTAATGAAAATTCACAAATGATGTTTGGTGAAAAATCTTCTCGAGAAGGAAAAACAGACGAGGTAACCGCTCAGGAAGAAAGGGTTACATCAGATAAAATGATGCCATCAGGTAACGGAGAAATGCCAGAGGGAATGACATCAGGTAACGGAGAACTACTAGAGGGAATGACACCACCGAATGGAAATGAAATGAGAGAAAACAATCCAATGGGAGGCATGTCTTCTTCAGGAAGTAATTTAGTTTATATCGATGACGAGATATCAAGTTACAGTGCTATTTTTGAAAATAGTGTTTTAAAAGGAACAACCGAAGATGCTTATCACAAAGTCATCGAGATGATGAAAAACTTAAATGACGGGACAAATTTAGAACAATATTTAGATATCGAAGAAATTCTACGATATTTTGCCGTCAATACGTTCTTAGTAAACTTAGATAGTTATGCAGGAAGTATGAAGCATAATTATTATTTATATGAACAAGACGGTGTATTTCAAATTTTACCTTGGGATTTTAATTTATCATTTGGTGCTTTTAATATCAATGATAGTAGTAAAGTTATTAACTTCCCGATTGATGAACCTGTAACAGATACGATGGCAAATAGTCCGTTAATTTCAAAATTACTAGAAGTCGACGAATATAAAGACATGTATCATGAGTATTTACAAGAATTAATTGATGGATATATCGAAAGTGGAAAATATGAGGCGACGATCAAAAAATTAGATGAGCTAATTGATGATTACGTTGCAAATGATGCAACAGCTTTTTATAGTCATGATGAATATCTTGCCTCTATTCCTCAATTACTTGTATTTGGAACCGATCGAACAAAAAGTATTAAAGCTCAGCTTGCAGGGGAACAACCTAGTGATACTTATGGAAACATTGAAACACACTTAGATTTAGATGCTCTTGGAAGTCAAAATGGGGCAGGTGGTCCAAAGGGGATGAGGGAATTCCAGTCATCAACTGAAAATGAAAGCAATCAAGTAGACTTAAACAAACCATCGATAGAGGATAACAATCATTTAAGTCAACCAAATGATTCAATATCTACTCCTAATTCAACCTCTTCAAATCAGATAAATACCAAACCAATGAATCCAGGAGAGGGGCTGATTGACTCGATCAGTGAGGAGCTAAAAACTGTGATAGCGTCACTTGATATGACTCAAATTCAACAAGTTGTGGCCCAATTATCAGGGAAGACAGAAGAAACCTTAACAGAGGAAGATTTAAATTTACTAAAAGAATTAGGAATTGATGAAGCGTTAATTCCAATGATTTTGGAACTGGTTGAAAATTTTAGTTCATTTAGAATGGGCGGGGGAAATCAACTAAATACGAGCTCACCTTCAAATGAATCTCAACAATTAATCGTAGCGATTGGATGTTTAGTATTTGTTTTACCAGCGCTTTGGTTTGTTTCACATTATAAAAAACGTAAATTTAGAAGTTAAAGCATAGGATTTTTCTTATGCTTTTTTTAATTAAGTAAATTAACAGATAAGTCATAAAAATTAGGGACTTTGCATATTTTAATAGGAAAGAAATAATGGCTAGTTTATGATAGAGTACATAATTGAGCTTAAAAAGGGATATGATTAAAAATAGAGAACGATTACATTGATCTGTAGGAGGGGTGACGATGGATTTCCAGACACAGCATTGTCTATTTAAAAGTATAAAAAATCGTAGTGGCCATCCTGTAGATTTAATGGGGGCAGAGCCTTTAAATGACGGGATGGAAGCCAATCAAGAATCTTTATTTTTTAGTGTGCATGTGATATCAAGTGAGGAGTTAATAGGATTTATTTCACTGCAATTAATGTCAGATTATATGTCCTATGAAATGGCCTTACAATTATTTAATCAAAATATTGAGGATCCAGTCATCATAGAAATTTTCGATGAAGTCATAGCGTTTGCTTTTGATATGTTGAAGACGCCTTGTATTAAAACAAAAGTTTCAAGTTTAAATGTTGGAATGGTCAATCTCCTTCACCAAGTAGGTTTTAAGCTAGAAGAAAAATTTGAGCATCAGGGTGAAGTGATCTCTCTATATTTGATTAAAAATCATACACTCATTCAATCGACTCAAATGCGACAACCCTCTGTAGTCACGGCTCAAATTTTAGCATTTGCCAAAGAACGGTCGAATATTCGAGCGATTGCTCAGTCAGGGCTTCGATTAGATAGAAATGCCCCTATTGACTTAATGAGAGATTATCACTTTGATTTATTTATTTTAGATAAAGAAATTGAAAGTTATAAAATGAATCAAGATTGGATTCAACAATTTGGAGAAACCGTGATTACCAGGATGACAGACTTAGCAGAAAGTTCCTATTTATTTCAAATTCAATATCAAGATGGTGTCCGATTAGATTTGCAATTTGTATGTCTCAGTCACTATTTAAAAACCATCTACTCAGATTCTTTAATCAAGATTTTATTAGATAAAGATGGCGTCATCCCCCCACTAGATGAACCGAATGACAGTTCTCATTATGTTGAAAAGCCAAGTTATGAACAATTTTATGAAGTTTTAAATCGGTTATGGTGGTCTCAAATTGAAGTTGCAAAAGCAGTGTATCGAGATGAACTTCCATTGGCAAAAGGTGTTTACGATGGCATCATGATGCCCTTGATTATAGAACTATTATCTTGGAAAATTGGACTTCAATATGGTTGGGCAGTTGACATTGGGAGAGAGGGTCGATGGATTAAACGTTTTTTAAGTGAAAATATTTATTCTGAGTTTATTCATCTTTATCCGAAAAAAGGGTATCTTTCAATATGGGAGAAGCTATTTTGTATCGGACCTTTTGCAAATAAAATTGCCTTAGAAATTAGTCGAGAGTTAAACTATCCATATTCGGAGCAAGAGGTTCAACGGGTGACCAAGTTTTTACACCGAATTAATTCACTACCCGATAATGCAACTGATTTTAATCGATAAAATTCGCCAGTTGTTTCAACTGTTTTGTTGAATTTAGTGCACGAAAATTAAGTGGAGGATATGAGCAATATACTGAAAGTGATGAAGTAGTTTGAAAAAAGTATATTGTTTCAATAAAGGATGTTATAATAAGAGTAAAGAGGATATGGGGTTATTTGAACAATAAAAACAAAATGGGAGGATGAGTGGATGCAATTCATACTACTGATACTTTTAATCGCCTTGATCATTGCTGCATTTGTTTCCTACTTGTTGATGGTAACTTTAATTAAGATGATTTATTTAACAAAAGGAGTAGCGCTCTTAGTCGTTTGTAGTCTAGGTCTTCTGCTATTTATGATGATTGGATTTATCATCTATTGGGTGATGAATGGGATTAGTTATTTAAAAGAAATAAAGCTTAAATTGTGATCGTAAGATGGAGTCTTACGATTTTTTATGAATTGAGAGAAAACTAAGAAAACACATCGTAGGAGGTATATTTTGCAACAGAATAATCAATAAATCTGACCAGATACTTTTGAGAAATGTCAGGCAAAAGAGCCCTTTGAATAATTATCTCTCATAAGTGTGAAAGAAGACAGCAGTTTAAAAGACTTTCAATAAAAGGGATGTTATTAATTTCATTTTAGGGGACGATGCTATTTTTATGTACATAGTGAATAGGAGGCAGTTTTAATTGAGTTAAGTTGTTAAATCAGGATTAGGAATAGAATCGTCAAGAAATTGTATATTTTTACGCGAATAGGTTTGAACCTCGTGCATATAATCTAACAAGATATGATGTGTCATGGAGGAGAGAAAAGATGAAGCAAAGAAAAAAACGCTATTGGATTGGGGGTATTGTTTTATTACTCATTGTCGTAATCATTCCATTTGGTTTAAGTGTCTTCATATATGAACAAAATTTTGGGGGGCGTTATACAACGCCAGATGAGTTGAAATATGAAGTTAAGGAATTCGAAGGATTAGTTCAAACGCCAGCCTTCTTTGAATCTAATAAACAACAATTATTGGCTGGTTATATTTATACACAAGAAGAAACAAGTTTTCCAAACGGTGTGATTATTTTGGCACATGGACTTGGTGGTGGACACAATAGCTATTTACCTGAAATTCAGTTTATGACTCAAAATGGATACACAGTGTTTGCTTATGATGGAACCGGAACAGATGAAAGTGAAGGAAGTAGTATGAAAGGATTGCCTCAGGCAATCATTGATTTAGATTACGCGATCAATTATGTGAAAAACGATGAACAGTTTGATTGTCTCCCAATTATGTTGTACGGTCATAGTATGGGTGGCTATGCTGTTATGGCTGTATTAAATGAGCATGAGGATATAACAGCAGTTGTTGAGCGCTCTGGATTTGATGAATCTATTGATATGATTGTGGAAGCGGGAGGCCAAATGATGGGGAAGGGAATTAAATTATTAACACCCTATGTCAGATTTTATGAATATCTGAAGTTCGGTCATTATGCAACGTTGAGTGGGGTAGAAGGACTTGGTACAACAAAAGCCAAAGTCATGTTGATGCATAGTGAAGATGATGAAGTAGTGAGTTATCAACAAAATTTCGCACAGTATAAACATTTATTTGGAGCGAATACGAACTTTACGTTTGTGAGTTATGAAGGACGAGGGCATGATGTAGTGACAAATGTTGAGTTAAAACAATCGATTGAGAAAGAAATTAAAGCCATTTACGGAAGCCTAGAATCTGTTCCCAAAGAGCAATTAATGGCGTATAATGGAGTGTTATATGATATTGATCAACGACTTGATTCCGTTGTCATGCGACAAATTATTGAATTTTATAACCAATCTGTTGTAAAAGAATATGAATAAGTTCAAAACCAGCCAAATTTCTTAAATAAAGGCTGGTTTTCTTTTTGAAAGGAGAAAAACCGCCATTAATTTAAAAATGTTGTCGAAGGATTAAGTCTGCACAGCATTGAAATATTTGCAAGAGATGTGTAAGATTAAGGCAAGAAAGATCTTTTTTAAAGGTGGGGGAATATGAAATTAACCATTCAAAAAGGTAGTTTAGGATTAGGGCTTGTCCTTTTATGGGTTGGCGTCTTAAACACGGGGACAGACTCCTTGTTTTATAATAGTTTGCTATTTCCTATCGTAGGAGCTTTTCTTAGGATTGGAACTGTATTACCAGTTTTGAAGATGCTAGTTTATTTAATGAGTACTTTATTCGCATTGTTATTGGGGTGGGAATTAATTCAGTCTGGGATTTATAGCGGGATGATTAGTTTTTCTATTTTTATGACAATGACGTATGCGGCATTAATCGGAATAGGGGCTTTGATTTTAAGTTGTTTCAGGTGTTTATTCAATCAGACGGTGAATTGGAAAAAACGTTCCGTCTTAGGTGTAATGGGGACTTTTTTGTTACTATGGATTTTAGCCGGAGCTAATTCATTAATTGGAAATCCATTCGATGCTAATAAAGCAACGAAAGCGATTGAGGGATATGTTGAACATCAATATCCTAAAGAAGATTTGAAAGTGAAAGAAGCGACGTATGTTTTTGAAACTGCTTCGTATCAATCGCTAATCTACCATGAGGAAAATGAAGATTTAAATTTTTCAGTGAGCTATCAAAATGGTGAGATTGTGGATGATACGTATGAAAGTCATGTGTTGAGTTATTTTAATACATTAAAGCGATTATCAGCACAGTATTCTATTTTGGTAAATGAGTTACTTAATGAGAAGTTCCACCTTAAAGAGAATCAGTCATTTGTTTATTATGACTTTGATGCAGTCGATTATATGTCAAAGATCCTAGAACTCGGGATGGAATTTGATGAAACTTTGCCTATTTCAGCACAAATTACGTTACAGTTTACACTTGAAACCCAAAGTATAGATGAACTTAGTGATTTCATCGTAAGTGTTTTTGAGGTGTTAGAAGAGAAAGGATATCATTTTGATGTTTATCATTTGAAAGCTCAAAATCAAAAAGAGTGTATTTGGATTGAAAGTATAACTCCAAATGATATTTTAAGTGGTCAACTCGCGGCTCGAATCGAGGCTGGTCTCGCTAATGTTTCAAGTTATGGAATTAAAACGAATAAAAGTTCAAATAAATTTTAAAACACCAACTGAAAATTGTTTTTTTTTTTTTTTTTTTACTAAATTAATTGATAGGTATTCGTATTT
>NZ_AEXQ01000132.1:0-18648 GCF_000191865.1 Turicibacter sp. HGF1 | reverse complement strand
AATAAGAGAGAGTTTTTTAATATAAGTCCAGATAAGTTTTTCACACTTGGAAAACTTTTAACTGGACTATAGTGATGCCTAAGGATCAAAAAGACTTCAGTACTGAGACTCATTTATAATAGTGAAATACATTTCTGTTTCTATATAGAATAACTCTTATCTTGGTTATTTAATACTCATTAAATGTCTGATAATATTCAATTCGATTATATTTTGGGTCGTCTGATTGGAAATGGATATATATTGGTGCAGAGTTGAATTGTGGATAAACGGTAAAGAGATAGGGGTCTCCATATTTAATAGCTTTGAGTGCGGTAGGTAGTTCCTTAATAAATATTTCATTTCGGCGTGCGGTAGATTTTGTCCCGTCTTCACCGTCTAATCGAACATAAACATAAAAATAATAGTTTTGAAAGTCTTTTGTTGTCCATTCTCCAAGTACTTCATCACGCATAGCAGTTAATTTATCGTAAGCATAGTCAGAGCTAATGACTAGAAATAGGTCGCCTGTTTCATCGGAATGCGTTAATGTGTATCGTCTAGGATTTAATTGATTTAAATTGCGTAATTGATAGTTAATCCACAGTTTATCTGGGGTAAAATTACGCATTATATCGCCTCCAATATAGATTTCAATCTAACTTTTACATCTACTTGCTGAGTAAATCGAAGCATAGTAGTCAGTTATCCTGAGTTTACTCATCGCAAATCACAACTCTTTGTTACAGTTCGAAAAGAATGCAGTCAATTTTTCAATTCTATCTTTTCTTCACTTGAGAGAGTTAAGCAGGATTTTCAATCTTTTAGATGGCTCTAACTGAATGTAAGTGAAGTTTAGACCATCTTATCCAGACAAAGTTATTCTTACTTGGTTTTTAAGTATAGAATAACTTTGTCTGGGGTGAATTAATCTAGCTTCGAGTCCCATCCAGACTATAAAGTCTCTCAATTGTACACTGACAAAACCGTGTCAGCGACAATTGAATAAGACTTTTACGTTTGGATAACCGGGACTCTCAGCTTTTTTGATAATACATTATATGCGATTGACTCATAGTATGATTTTAAATATCCATAATAAAGTTGAAATGGAGGTCATATTATGAGTCAATTTTATAAGTTAAATGAGTTAAAAGAAGCAAAGCAATTAATTGCAAACAATCCTAGGTTTCGTACGGTTTGTTTTAATTTTGAAGTTGGAAAGGGACTTCCAAAGCATAGCCATAACGGATATGCAACGATTCATGTTATTAAAGGTGAAATCAGCATGAGTTTTAGTAATGGTGAAAGCTATGAGTTGAATAGTGGTGACTTTTTAGAGTTTGATGCTCGTATTGAACATGATGTTTTAGCAACGCTAGAAAGTCAGGTATTAGTTACAATTTCTGCATCATTAGAATAATAAGGAAATGATTATGAAGAAAATCATCCTACTATTTTTGATGGTAATGATTCAATCTTACTCAGTGTTGGCCCAGTCAGCGGTTGTTGCGATGACTGAGAATCAAGTCGTCATGATTAATTTAGAAAACAATAAGACTACTATCTTGAATCACGGGGATAAATTTCTTAAACCTCTTATATCAGAAAGTAAATCGTATGTTGCCTATCAAGATGAAAAATCCAATTTATATATATCGTCACTTGTTAATAATGAAGAAATGTTAATTAAAGTGGAGGGTGTTAAAGATTATATCTGGCATGAAAATCAGTTAATCTTCTCAAAGAATGAAGGGAATGTGTATCAATTTAATCTAGAGACTCATGAATTTTCACTCTTTCTTGAAAGAGCAGGGTATGTATACGATGAATTGAAGATGAATAATCAGGGCGTCCTATTTGCGAAGAAATATGCTATTGTGCCTGATTATAATTGGCCGATTGGGATTGTAGAATATGATTCAAAGAGTCTTGATGAATCAATTTTAATTGGTTATGAACCTGTGACGAAAACATCGATTGGTTTTAACCCTTCAATTGAAAAACTCTCTTCAGATGGAAAGTTGATCTATATTTGGTGTAAGCCAAATTCAGGATCAATCACAGCAGATGGTGTTAATTTAGGGATGTATGATACGTCTAATGATATATTTATAAAATTTAATCAGATTACAATGCTAGTTTATCTCGACAATTTAGCGATTAATCCGATATCCAATGATGTGGTCGCCCTTATAGAAGGTGAAGGCCGAGTTATGAATGAGAATAAGCATCTCTATTTTTTTAAGGTTAAAAGTCAAGAAATGATTCCAATATTATCAAATGAAATGACAGCCATGAGTCCTATATTTTCATTTGATGGTTCTAAGTTATATTATTCAGCGGGATTAGAAGCACCGAAAGAATATAAACCATTTGAACTTGGCAGTAATCATCTTTATGTCTATGATTTAACCACTAAGAAATCAACACAACTAACCCAAAGTAAAAAAACTTTTGATTTTTATCCACAAGAAATTGAAAATAATGAGTTAGTGTTTCTACAATTTGTAGGGAAAGATAAATTAAACTTAGTACGACGATTAGCCGATGGAAAAGAAGTCACATTACTTGAAAATTTAAACACGAATTTTCAATATTATGGTCATTTAGAAGGAAATCAAATTTTAGATGTAAAAAAATAAAACGCAAGACGTGATTCCGTCTTGCGTTTTATTCTGTTTCATAGCCCCCATCATTGATTCCATCTAAATCATATATCTTGGTGTAAAAGTATTGGATTCTAGCAGCAATGAATATAAATAGGAAGGTAGCTTTGATATGACAAGAATTCATTATAGAAACTATATATAATTAAAATGAGAGAAGCGGATTAGGATAATCTTGATTTTATATGATATTTTTAGAATCATTTTTAAACCCCTTGATTTAGAAAACGATTTCAATTAAAATAGAAGTATGATGAAATTGGTATATACCATTTTAAATTGTCAAATAAGTAAACACTGAAAGAGGCGGATAAATAGTGAAGAAAGTGGATAAGAACTCAAAAGTTCCACTTCATATTCAGCTCTCTTCTATTATTAAAGAGATGATTGAAACAGAAGAATTAAAAGAGGGAAGTTTTTTAATGTCTGAACGAGACATTTGTAAGCATCAAGAAATTAGTAGAATGACTGTTAACAAAGCGATTTTAAGTTTAGTCAATGAAGGACTTTTAAATCGTCATCAAGGTAAAGGAACATTTGTAGCATATAAAAAGAAAAAACATCGATATCAAAAGTTAGAAGGTTTTACAGAAATCATGACTAAACGAGGATATCAAGTTGAAAATGAATTGCTTGTGTTTAATCTAGATACTTATTCTAAAAATGTAAGAGAGAAGTTAAATTTATTAAACTTAGATTCGTTAGTTTATAAGATTAAACGTCTCCGTTCAATCGACAACGATCCATTCATTCTTGAGACTGTATATATTAATCAAGATATGTGTCCGGATTTAACAGAAAACTTAATAAAAGAAAACTCATTATATCAACTATATAAGGAAAGGTATCAGCATAAGATTGTAAGGGCGGAGCAAGTGATTACGCCTGTTATGATTACTAAAGAGCAAGCCGGTTTATTACAGTGTGAAATTAATACTTTAGCACTTAAAATTGACCGTGTTGTTTATACAGAGTTTGAGGAAGTGATGGAGTATACATCGTCTATTTTCCTAACGGATAAACATGAGTTTGAAGTTGTATTGAATGAAAATTAATAAAAGAGGTGGAGTATGTACGCAATAGTAAACGGAAAGATTATTATGCCAGATAAAGTTCTTGAAAATAAAGTTTTAGTTTTTAATAAACAAATTGTCGAAATTAGTGATGAAGTTCCTGCTAATCATGAGGTGATTGATGCAAGAGGGAATTATGTTGCACCGGGACTTATTGATGTTCATGTTCATGGAAGTTGTGGAGCTGATACGATGGATCAAAGTGTAGAGGCTATTCAAACGATTAGTGAAGGGATTGTTAAGAATGGTGTGACATCTTTTTTACCGACAACAATGACGATGAGCCCTGAGGATATTTATGGAGCATTAAAAGTGGTTCGTGAATGTATGAGTAAAGAATTTGATGGAGCAAAAGTTATGGGAGCCCATATGGAAGGTCCATTTATTAATGCCATTTATAAGGGGGCGCAACCGGAACAATATATTGTAAAGCCAAGTTATAAATTTATTGAGGATTATACGGATGTTATTAAATTAGTTTCATACGCTCCGGAGATGGACGATGATTATTCATTTACAAAGGAAGTAAAAGACAAAACTGATATTACGTTATCGATTGGTCATACAAATGCAACTTATGATCAGGCGATGGAAGCTATAGATTATGGAGTATCTCATGTGACACATTTATTTAATGCCATGACACCACTCAATCATCGTGAGCCAGGAGTTGTCGGAGCAGCTTTAACAAGCGATTGTTATTGCGAAATGATTGCTGACAAGATTCATATTAATAAAAGCTTATTCCAGTTTGTTTTAGATAATAAAGGTAAACATAAAGTTGTTTTAATTACGGACAGTATGAGAGCAGGTTGTATGAAAGACGGAAAATATGACCTTGGTGGACAAGATGTGTATGTTAAAGATGGAGCGGCACGACTTGAAAGTGGAAGCTTGGCAGGTAGTGTTTTAACATTGAATAAGGCAGTTTATAACTTCTTACAAAATACGAATGCTACGATTAATGAGGCAATTCATATGGCTTCTTTAAATCCAGCCACATCAATTGGAATTGATGATTATAAAGGAAGTTTACATGTGGGAAAAGATGCGGATATCTCAATCTTTGATGAGGAAATGAACTGTCACTTAGCAATTTCAGAAGGTCGTATTATTTTTAATCATTTAGCGTAGAGGGGTGTTAATGATGAGAATTTTAGTATGTGAAAATTATGATGAAATGAGCAAAAAAGCAGCACAAATGATTTTAAGTCAAATTACATTAAAACCAAATTCTGTTTTAGGGTTAGCAACAGGAAGTACGCCAATTGGGATGTATGGAAATTTGGTTAAAATGTATCAAAGTGGTGTATTAGATTTTTCAGAAGTCCAAACTTTTAACTTAGATGAATATTATGGACTTCCTGAAAGCAATGATCAAAGCTATCATTATTTTATGAATGAACATCTATTTAAGCATGTGAATATTTTAAAGGAAAATATTCATATTCCAAATGGGATGGCTTCAGATATTGAAGCGGAATGTGCAAATTATGATGCAGCTATTGCAAACTCTGAAGGAATTGATATTCAGGTTCTTGGAATTGGAAACAATGCTCATATTGGATTTAATGAGCCAACGATTCTATTTGAAAAAGGAACTCATGTGGTAGAATTAGATGAATCAACAAGAGAAGCAAATGCTAGATTCTTTAATAGTTTAGAAGAGGTACCAAAGCAAGCTATTACAATGGGAACAGGATCAATTTTTAAAAGCCGAAAAATTATGTTACTGGCTTCAGGAGCAGGTAAGGCCAAAGCAATCTATGATACAGTGCATGGAAAAGTACGTCCGGAAGTTCCAGCTTCTATTTTACAATTCCACAGTGATATTGTTTTAATTTTAGATGCTGAGGCGGCGAGTTTACTTTCTGAAGAGGACTATAAACGATGTTAATAAAAAAGGGAGTATTTCAACAACGAAATACTCTCTTTTTTTCTATTAAATTATATAAAATATCATTTTTTTCTCTTTTTTTATAAAAAACACTTGAAATAGAAAGCGATTTCATTTAAACTATAGATGCACAATTGGTATAGACCACTTAGAAAAGGCATTTTATCATAACCAGTTGATGGACAAATATTTTGCATAAAAATAATGATCTATGGATAGAGCTTATTATTTTTATCGATATCTTAATAAAGTGTAGGGGGAAGTAATATGATTAAGTTTTTACAACGCATTGGAAAATCACTGATGCTACCGATCGCCTGTTTACCAATTGCAGGATTAATGTTACGTCTTGGACAACCAGACGTTATTGAAGCATTAGGATCAGGAGCGTTTGTTGAAAATGTTCTACCGTATTTTGCAGCAGCTGGGTCTGCATTATTTAATAATTTACCACTATTATTTGCAGTAGGGGTTGCCGTAGGTTTATCAGATGATCAAAATGGTGCAGCTGGACTTGCAGGGGTCATTACTTACTTAACGTTAACAAATGTAACAGCAACATATTGGACAAATAACTATGCAGAGGCAGTGGCTGAAACATTAGATATTTCATTCTTAGGTGGTATCTTAGCTGGGGTTATTGCAGGATTATGTTATAACCGATTCCGTAATACTAAGTTACCAGAATTCTTAGCGTTCTTTGGGGGACGACGTTCAGTTCCAATTATGGCTGGTTTAATTTCATTTGTTGTTGCAATTCCATTAGCAATGATTTGGCCAACGATTCAAAATGCTTTATCGGATGCTTCAGTTGGAATTGCCGGAATGGGAGCCTTTGGTGTTGCAGGATTCATGTTCTTTAATCGTTTATTAATTCCAATGGGATTACACCATGTATTAAACTCATTCTTCTGGTTCCAATTAGGGGAATACAATGGAGTAACAGGTGACTTAAACCGCTTCTTTGAAGGAGATCCAACGGCTGGTCATTTTATGGCAGGATTCTTCCCAGTTATGATGTTTGGTTTACCTGCTTTAGCACTTGCAATCTACTTTGCAGCTAAAAAAGAAAAACGTAAAGCAGTGGGAGGAATGTTACTATCACTTGCTTTAACAGCTTTCTTAACAGGGGTAACAGAGCCACTAGAATTTTTATTTATTTTCTTATCACCAGTTTTATTAGTCGTGCATGCAGTACTTTCTGCAATTTCAGGATTTATTGTTGATTCATTAGGAATCTTACATGGATTTACATTCTCAGCAGGATTTATTGATTATGCAATTAACTTTAATTTTGCAACTAAACCACTATTAATCTTATTAGTTGGATTAGGAATGGCAGTTTTATACTTTGTAGTATTCTACTTCTTAATTACAAAATTAAACTTACCAACACCAGGTCGTGAAGAAGATGACGAGGAGTTCACTGAAAATACAGTAATTTCAGGAGATTATAATGAACTTGCTAAAAAATACATTGAAGGTTTAGGTGGAAGTCAAAACTTAGTTAAAATCGATAACTGTGCAACACGCCTTCGTCTAGAAGTAAAAGATGCTACATTAGTACAGGATAAAGCATTAAAAGCAATTGGAGCACGCGGAGTTGTTAGATTAAGTAAAACAAATGTTCAAATCATTGTTGGAACAAATGTAGAATTCGTTGCAGATGCAATGAAAGCATTAGTTTAATATCAAAAAAAGGAGTCGAATATCGGACTCCTTTTTTATATATAATCAGAAAATAACCCGACGTATTTTATACAATCAAGAGTAGGATCTTTAGAATGAAGAAAAAGATAAATGGATGAATCTAATAACTGCTCATGTTGAGAAAAAAAAGAACAATCTCCGTATTTGATAGCTTTGATTAAACGAGGAAGCTCCGCAATTAAAGCATCAATAGGGTTTAAATTTTTAGTTGGATGAATGAAATCAACATCGATATAAATATAATACAGATATTTTTTTTCATCATAAGTTGTCCATTCACCTAATAATTTAAATTCACTAGAAATTAAATGTTGATACATGAATTCATGGTTGATACAAAGAAATAAGTCTGAGATATTAGGATCATGTACTAATGTGTATCGTCTAGGAATAATTTGATTAAAATTATTTAATTCATCATTAATCCAAATATAATCAGATGTAGCTTCATTCATCTATATGCCCCCTTTTAATATAATTTATGAGAGAATATAGGTGAGCGGAACATGTAAGGGAGGATATTTATGCTAGAAATTATTGCAATGACATTAGAAGATGCAAAAACAATTGAAGAATGTGGAGCTGATCGAATTGAACTAGTTAGTGCCTTAACAGAAGGGGGATTGACGCCAAGCTACGCTATTATTGAGAGTGTTGTGAAAAGTGTGAAAATTCCAGTCAATGTCATGGTTAGGCATCATGCTAAAAGTTTTAATTATAGTAATGAGGAAGTAGATTTAATGATTCGGGATATCGAAATCATTAAATCATTGGGCGCAAATGGGATTGTTCTTGGACTATTAGATGGTCAAAATCAGATTGAGGAACAACAACTTAAACAACTTTTAAATGTTTGTAATGGATTAGAAGTTACGTTTCATAAAGCCATAGATGAAACAAATGTACTTGAAAGTGTTCAGACATTATCTAAATATCCACAGATTACAAATATTTTAACGGCAGGGGGACTGAATCATATTACGAAGAATGGCGATGTGATTAAACAAATGATTGCCAAGTCAGGACACATTAACGTTTTATTAGGAGGAGGACTAACTCTTGATAATTTCAATTTGATAAAAACAGAGACAGGGGCTACAGACTTCCACTTTGGAACAGCAGTTAGAATAAACAAATCTCCATTTGGTGAAATTGATAAACAAGAGCTTTTGAGATTAGTTAATTTAGCCAAAAAATAGCATACTTTTAGATATTTTTTTATACAAAGAGTTAGTTATACGTTAAAATATAAGGTAATCATTTGTAAATAAGGTTCGGAGGATACGTTATGTTTTTAACAATTGGAGAAAAAATTCGTCAAGTACGTAAACAGTATGGATTAAAACAAGTTGCCTTTGAATCGTTTGGATTTTCACGTAACTATATTAGTATGTTAGAAACAAATAAAAGATCTTTAAATGAAGAAATGAAACAACTCATGTATGATGCATTAGATCAATTAACAAATGGATTGTTTAAAGAGAATTATACGTATGAACAATTTTGTTTAACACCAGAACAACAAGCAGAAATTTGGTTAGAGGAACATTGCACGTTAGAGTACGGTCTAAGTGATTATGAGATATTTAATGAAGTTGCGACAAAATATGAATTATTTCAACCACTTATTAATTTGAATGAGAAAATAGCAATTCATTATTACACTACTCGTGATCATCAGAGATCAAATGAATACTTTTTAAAGGCTATTTCATATTGTAATCAAACGGATATCAACCCGGCTAAATATTATAATTTGGTTGGAGTAAACTTTAATCAGCTGGGGCAGTATAAAGATGCCATTGCACAATATAAGATAGCTAGTTATTTCTTATCAGAAGAGACAGGAAGTCTTAAATATAAAAATTTATATGATATGTCTACTAGTTATTTATATGATGGAGATTGTGAACAAAGCTTAATTTATATTGATGAAATAATGAATCAGAATGAAGATATAATGGCAAAAGGTTCATCATATTTATTAAAAGGGATGATTTTACAAAAACAAAATAAGGATGAAGAGGCCAAAAAAATATTATTAGAGTTCATTGAAAATCCATTTTGTCCTCCAATTTTAGGACATGCTTATCATAATCTAGCCTATTTAGAATACAATAATGGATTTTATGAAGAAGCTTTAAAATATTTAGATTTATCATTGAAGTATAGAAAGAACTATTCACATAACAGTGTGACTAACTCTATAGTAGGTGAAATTAATTATCGATTGAAAAAATATGAAGAAGCTAAATCAATTTTTAATGAAATTAAAAGAGATATTTTTACAAGTGCTCATATGGACCAAAAAGAGGATTTTATTACATGGGGACTTCAAATGTATCTTGATTTAAAGGATTTTGATTCAATTAAATCTTTATTTGAAGAAGTAAAAGAGTTAATCAAACAAGCATTAGCTATTCCCCCAACTTTATTGTTGATGGAAAAACAACTTTATAAAACAATTATTAACGAGAGTTTAATTAAACCAGATAAAGTGTTACAGTATACTTCATTAATAAAATCTCTATGATGGAAAATGTCACAGATTTCGACAAAAATCTGTGACATTTTTTAAATTCAAAATTTGTGGGAAACTAAGTATAATAGAGCTTGTGAGATGAAGTGATGAGTAAATTAATTAGAGGTTTTTTATTTATTAAAGAAACTTAGGGGTAAGTTTTTGGGTTAGTGTTATGTTATTCAATTAGTCGTTTATTTATTTCTCTTAACTAGTGGGACAGATAAGAGCAAAAAAAGAGTGTTAGTAGGGGTACTAACACTCTTTTTTTTGTCTAAAAAGCAATAATATTCAATAGGATTAAACAGGTTAGTAGAGCAGGAATAGAAAGTAAATAAACTAGTTTCTTTTTGCTTTCGCTACTGTTATGGAATATAGTGACAAGACAGATTAATACTAAATCAATTGTTAAAAAGAGGGTTATTACATTGTGTGAGATTTTTAGGTCCCAAATACCAGGAATAAAGAACTCCATCAAGGTTAAAAGGGTGATAATAAGAATTCCCCATAAACTTTTAGATAAATCTAATTCGTGTGATTCATTATTGCGACAAGAAAAATATACACATCGAACTAAAACTACTGAGGTAAATAAGTAAGGACTTAATAAAAAAAGTTGATAAATATACTCTATGATAAACTGAAAATTCAATAGTTAACACACCCTTTCATTAATTTTTATGTAAGCTAAATTTTTGATATGATAACTATTTTAAGCACCAAAAAAGCAGGAAACTCCCTGCCTAAAGTAATTGCGATTTAAAAAATGATTCTGTTGACTCAAATAATAATGCTAAGTAATTAAGAGTCTCAAATCCATGACTTGCACCGGTGATTGTAATGAGTTGTGCTCGATTATTGTAGTATTTCAAATATTCATAAGAAGTCTCGATTGGAACAGTTAAATCTTTATCCCCATGAACTAATAAAACAGATCCTTCAAATTTCTGTGCCGTTTCATAAACGTGTAAGTTAATATCTTGAGTGAAGAATTTCATACCGACTTGTAGAGTTCCCCATGGAAGATAACCAGATTCCTTTATCTCTTCCGTTATTTGTTTTCCAAGTAAAAATCCATTTCTAGCCATGTCAGGAATAAAACCAGCGGGTGCCCATAAGCAAAGTGACTGAATATCATGTGGACGAAGTCCTGCTAATAGACTAGCAACGCAGCCACCCATACTCATTCCAAGAACACCAATACGCTTTGAGTCAATATACTCAAGTGAGCGAACATAATTTAAAATAGCATGGGCATCTTCAAGTTCGGTACTTACAGACATATCTGAGAAATCACCGTCGCTTTCACCACTTCCCATAAAATCAAAGCGATAAACTGCAATACCAGCAGTCTCTAATCGTTTAGCCAATCTTACGAAGCTAAATCCAAATTCACAACGATTAGCTGTGAAACCATGAAATAAAATTATAGCTGGAATAGAAGAACTTATTTGATTAGGAAGGTGTTCAGTCCCACGTAAAACAAATCCATCTCTTACAAACTCAATAGCTTTCATCATTTAAAAATCCCCCCCTAGTATGATTACTAAACTTACTATACCACGAAGGCAATGAATAGTTAAGTAAACGTTTTTATTATTATTGAGAAGTATGAATAAAAGACTATAATAAAATAAAGGAGGATGAAATATGAAGTATCCGGTTGGATTTATTGGTAGTGGTAATATGGCGATGGCGATGTTAAAAGGATTATTGAAATCTGAATTAATATTATCAAATGATATTTTGATGTCTAATCCTAGCCAGACAAAAGTTAATCGATTTGTTGAAGATTATAAAATAAATGGGACAACTTCAAACCAAGACGTTGCAAATTTATGTCAAATTGTTATTTTAGCAGTTAAGCCATATTTATATCCCGCTATTATTGATGAAATTAAAGAAAGTATTCATAAAGAAACCATTATTGTGAGTATTGCAGCGGGACCAACACTTCAAATGATTGAGGACTATTTTCAAAAAAGTATTAAGGTAGTTCGTACAATGCCAAACACACCAGCACAAGTCGGTGAAGCGATGTCAGCAATTATACCAAATCGCAATGTTACAGAAAATGAGTTAAATCAAGTGATTGCTATTTTTAATAGTTTTGGAAAATGTGAAGTGGTGTCTGAAGCATTAATTGATTCCGTTATTGCTGTGAGTGGATCATCACCTGCTTATGTTTATATGATGATTGAAGCAATGGCTGATGCTGCTGTTTTACAAGGGATGCCACGAAATCTTGCTTACGAATTTGCTGCACAAGCAGTGCTTGGAGCGGCGAAAATGGTACTAGAAACAGGGATGCATCCAGGGGGATTAAAAGATCAAGTTTGTTCACCAGGTGGCACAACAATTGAGGCAGTTGCTAAATTAGAACAAGAGGGATTTAGAGCAAGTATTATGAATGCTATGGAAGCTTGTGCAAAGAAATCTAAAAAAATGAGTAAATAAAAAAGACACGCTTTAAAACTAGCGTGTCTTTATAGGCTATTTATATAATTTATCTTCTTTTTTCTCAAATTTTTTTTCCTCATGATGTTGTTCTTTATGATGAATTTCCATTTCATGAATTTTTTCTTTAATACTCATTAAGGACATCTCATTTTTAAAAATTTATTATAGTTAGCTCTCTATAGTGTATTTATTAAAAAAATATAAAATAGAAATTTTATTGGATAGTTACATAAATTTACACTTGCAAAAGAATAGAATATAGTTTATGATTTAATTAATTAAAAAATAAATAGGTTTTAGATAGAGGTGCGGTAACTAAGAGTACTATTGAAGAGTGAAGACGTAGACGCAATAGGAAAGGAGTTCTCGCCGAAGCCTATCATCGATACTTTAAGGTGATAGAGCTGGTGTTATGTAAAATATACTTAACACTGTCACAAAATATTTTGTGGTGAGCTATCATTTAAGATGAATGCATTGTATATCGATTAAATGATATATTAAAATTCAAAGTCTTGAGTGATTTGCTCAAGGCTTTTTTTTATTAAAGCCAACCATAAAAATTGTGGAGGGCTATCATTTGAGCATTCAAAAGTAAACGCACGTTATGTGATTATTTCTGAAAAGTCTTGAGTGATACTCAAGACTTTTTTTATTGTGAAGCTCTTGCACCTCATACCATCCAAGAAAAGATGGGGACAATGCTTTATTGGATGTTAAAAACCTGAAGGGAGATTAATATATGTTAAGTCTTAGAAGAGCCAGAAGTATTGAAACTGAGGCAGGTGCGAAAAAAGAATTTAAAGTACCACATACGCTAGTTATTATTTCTTTTATCTTAGTCATCGTTGCCGTAGCAACATGGATATTACCAGCTGGGATGTATGAGCGAGTGGTTAATGATTTAGGTCGAACAGTCGTTGTGGATGGATCGTTCCAATACATCGAGCAATCACCGCAAGGATTATTTAGTTTATTACAAGCTCCATTAGAAGGAATTGTAGGAGCTTCAGAAATTATTGCCTTTTTATTTATCGTAAGTGGAGCAATTGCTATTATTACAAAAACACGTGCAATTGATGCTGGAATTACAAGTGCCGTTAAATCGTTCCATGGAAAAGAGATGTTAATGATTCCGTTTATTATGGGATTATTCTCATTAGGTGGCGCAGTTTTTGGAATGACGGAAGAGGCAATTCCATTTATTGCAATGTTGATTCCACTTTGTTTAGCTTTAGGTTATGACAGTATTATGGCGATGGCTATTTCTTATGTTGGATGTATTGTTGGTTTTGCTACAGCAATGATTAATCCATTCTCAGTAGGGGTTGCTCAAAGTATTGCAAATGTTCAAGCTGGATCAGGTGTGGGATTCCGTACTCTAATTTGGGCAGTTACAACTTTAGCATCTATTCTATTCTTAATGTGGTATGGTCGTCGTATCAAACGTAATCCAGAATTAAGTCCCGTTTATGAAATTGATCAGTCACGTCGTGAAGCATTAAAAGAATCAACTGAAGAACATATCGAGTTTACAGTAAGACATAAAATTATTTTATCTTCGATTTTAGTTTGTTTAGCTGGAATTGTCGTTGGAGTACTAAAATTTGATTTTGCTATTCCAGAAATCGCGGCTTTATTCTTAGCTACAGGAATCGTGGCAGGATTTATTGGACGTTTAAGTTTTGATGATATGGCAACATCGTTTGTAAGTGGAGCAAAAGATATGATTGGAGCAGCTATTGTGGTTGGATTTGCTCGTGGAATCGTGATTCTTGCACAAGATGGTCAAATTATTGATACAATTCTTTACCAATTATCAAACTTCATCGGTCAATTACCTTCGTTAATTGCGGGATATGTCATGTTCTTTGTTCAAATGTTTATTAACTTCTTTATTTCATCAGGTTCAGGACAAGCAGCTTTAACAATGCCGATTATGGCGCCACTTGGTGAGTTAGTTGGAATTACACCGCAAACATCAATTTTAATTTTCCAATTTGGTGATGGATTCTCAAATGCGATTTTCCCAACAAGTGCAGTCTTAATGGCTTGTTTAGGGGTAGCAGGTATCCCATGGTCAAAATGGATTAAATGGATTTTACCACTACAAGTTATCTTTGGAGTAATTGCTATTATCTTTATTACAATTGCTATTTTAATGGGTTGGTCATAATATTAATTTTGCTAGGCATTTTCTTTATAGAGAATGCCTAGTAAACTATAGTTGAACTTAAAATGAAAAATGAATTAGAATAAGAAGAAATCTATCAATAGATTTTTGTATACAGGAGGGGCATTATGAAAGAACAATTATTGCAAATTAGTGAAGAGCTTAAACAAAGATTATGGGAAATGAGTGACTATATTCATGATCATCCTGAGCTTGGAAACCAAGAGTTCGAAGCTGTAAATACATTAACTTCATTTTTAAAAGAACATAATTTTTCAGTTGAAGTAGGTGTTGCAGGATTAGAAACAGCATTTACAGCGGTTTACGATAGTAAAAAACCTGGATTATCTGTCGCTTATTTATGTGAGTATGATGCATTACCTGATTTAGGTCATGGATGCGGTCATAATATGATTGGTGTAATGAGTGCTGGAGCAGGGGTTTTATTGAGTAAAATTATCGATGAAGTTGGTGGAAAAGTTTATGTTTTTGGAACGCCAGCTGAAGAAACAAATGGCGCTAAAGTAACCATGGCTGAGGCAGGATTATTTAATGAGATGGATGCTGTTATGATGGTTCATCCGGATGGATATACAACAGAAAGTGGAACATCTTTAGCAATGGAAGCTTTACAATTTGATTACACAGGACGTCCTTCTCATGCAGCAGCGAGCCCAGAGAATGGAATCAACGCTTTAAATGCTGTTATTCAATTATTTAATGGAATTGATGCATTACGCCAACATGTTAAATCAGATGTTCGTATGCATGGGATCATTACAAATGGTGGGGTAGCAGCGAATATTGTACCAGAACATGCCACAGCACAATTTTATATTCGTGCAGCAACGAAAGAATACTTAGCAGTTGTTAAAGAAAAAGTTTTAAACATTGCACAAGGTGCTGCTTTAATAACAGGAACAACAGTAGAGATTAGTAACTATGAATTATCTTATGATGATTTAAAAACGAATCAAGTATTATCAAATGCATTTAATGAAAATTTACGTCAACTTGGAATCACAGATATTCATCCAGCTAAAAAGGAAACTGGATCAGTCGATATCGGAAATATTAGTAACATTTGTCCAACGATTCATCCCTATATTGGAATTGGTGATTGTAAGATTGTTGGACACTCACAACAAATGGTTGATGCAACCGTTACAAGTCTTGCACATGAACGTCTAGTCATTGCAGCATTAGCTTTAGCATATACAGGATATGACGTGTTAAGCGAATCAATTAAATTAAAATAAAATACTTTTATATGCCACCTCATCTCGTTAATAGGATAGGTGGCTTTTTTACAAAAATTACTTAAATATAGGCGAATATAAGCTACTTTTTTAGCCTAATAATAGTATATAATAGAGTTATAATTTAGTATGAAATAACAATAATAGGAGGAGTTATGAAGATTAATTGGGATAAAAAATATACTACCATTGCGATATATGCTTTTATTGTCATTTGTTTCAGTATTGTTTTTGCTAACATTATATCAAAATTAGATGCTTTTACAGGAAAGATGAGCCAAATAATGGCCGTTTTTCAACCATTTATTATTGGTTTTATCATCGCTTACTTAATTAATTTTATCTTGAAATTTTATGAGGATAGAGTATTTAAGAAGTTTATTAAAGGTTCAAAAAAATCTCTGCGTGGGGTAGCGGTTATATTATCATATTTAACTGCAAGTTTAATTTTTTATGTCTTTATTCAATTCGTGGTTCCACAATTAGTCGAAAGTATTACAGGGTTAGTTAATGACATTCCAAGATATCTATATGATATGAAAGTAATACTCGAACAGACGTTAAATGAGACGGATATTAGTCCAGAATACATGACGTTAATCAATGATAAATTAACAGAAATTACGAACTGGGTGCTCCAATTAGTCACAAATCTTCTACCAATTATCGGTGGAATCGTCATGGCTTTTGCATCGAGTGTATGGAATATTATTTTAGGAATTATCATTTCGGTTTATTTACTGGTTGATAAAGAAAAGTTCTTTGCACTTGGAAAGAAAGTAGTCGTTGCATTATTTAATGATAAACATGCAAATATTATCTTAAATCTTGCTAATCGCACTAATTTGACATTTGGAAAATTTATTGGTGGAAAGATTATTGACTCAGCTATTATTGGGGTTTTAACCTTTATAATCTTAACAATCTTTAAAATGCCATATTCATTATTAATCTCTGTTATTATTGGAATAACGAATATTATTCCATTCTTTGGACCATTTATTGGAGCTATTCCATCAGCGATTATTATTTTATTCATTTCGCCAATTAAGGCAGTATGGTTCGGGGTTATTATCCTTGTGATTCAACAAATTGATGGGAATATTATTGGACCTAAAATTTTGGGTGACTCAATCGGAATTTCAGCTTTCTGGATTTTATTCGCTATCTTAGTTGCAGGGAAACTATTTGGATTAGTTGGAATGATTATTGGAGTTCCAATGTTTGCACTAATTTATTCAATCGTTAAAGATGTCATTGAAATTCGTTTAAGTAAAAAGGGATTACCGACAGACACAACAGAATATTTATAATATAAAAAGGAACTATCTTAAATTAAAGATAGTTCCTTTTTATATTTTTAAAATCAATGAGTAGAAATTTAGAAAGAAAGGGAAACTATTAGCAACGAATAAAATTTGTAAAATAGGAGTTGTCTATCTAAAATGGTTAAAAAAAGTATTCTCTTTCTGTTTATTTTATTCATGACTTTTACAACAATATCAACGACTCATGCAATGAGCAATGATATTGTCAATATTCCAGATCAAAGTTTGAAAATCGCTTTAAATGAAGCATTAGGGAACTCGAGTGAAAGTGATATAACGAAAAAACAATTATCAACATTGAAGGTAGCAAATTTAAATGGTAAAGGAATTTCTAATTTAGAAGGATTACAGTATGCAACTAATTTGACGTTACTTAGACTGCAAGATAATCAAATATCCGACTTGTCCCCATTAACGAATTTAAGCAAGCTTAATTACCTTATTTTAACCAATAACAAAATTCAAGATATCTCGGCTCTCTCTCATTTAGTTAATTTAAGTTTATTAAATATTGCGAGTAATGAGATAAGGGATTTAGGTCCTTTATCTAATCTAGATGAATTAGTTTATTTGTACCTAGCTGATAATAACCTTTATGATATGACTCCTGTCACAGAGATGGAGGATTTAGAGATTATTGATTTTTCTAATAATCACGTGAAAGATATTAGTCGGTTTAAAAGTTTAGCTCAGTATTTGTATGGATGGGGCCATGAACAGACTATCGATTTAGGAGAATATTCTGTGAAAAAAGGGGATACATTAAAAATAAAAAATCCTATTTTAGATTTTAATGGTCCTGTTGGAAAAGTAAATGTTGAAGATGGTTATTATGATTTGAAAACAGATGAAGTAGTATGGGAGAATATTCAAGAAAGCCAGGATCTAAAGTTTACTTTTTCAGAAATAGCCTCTTCATCTGATGGGGTAGAAATTGAGTTTGATGGAACAGTTTTTCTTCATGTTAATCTAGATTTAGGACAAACTCCCATCATAAGTGGAGCAACTGATTTAACCTTGAGTGTTGGGACCCCTTTTAATTCATTAGAAGGTGTTACAGCTTATGATGCAGAAGATGATGATTTGACATCTCAAATTCAAGTTAGGGGAATGGTAGATATTAATATAGTTGGACGATATGAACTGATTTATTCAGTGATGGATTCTAGTGGAAATACGACGACGGTTACGAGAATCATTTCGGTATTGCCATCAAGTAGTATCATCAATGAACTTCCAGTCATTCAAGCTAGGGATAAAATTATTAAAGTTGGTGATGCATTTGATCCATCAGAAGGTGTTACTGCGTATGATATTGAAGATGGAAATTTAACTTCTGAAATCAAAATTATTGAAAATAATGTGAATGCATCTGTTTCAGGTACGTATCATATCACGTATCAGGTTAGTGATCGTGATGGAGCATTGGTCACGAATTCTGTTACAATTACTGTCATGAATCAGGTTACACCCAACACAGGATTTAATAGCTGGCTCCTTCTTGGTATCGGAGTTGTATTATGTACAGGTGGAATAGTTTTAAATAGAAGAAAAGAAAATTAGCATAAAAAATAGCTCT
>NZ_AEXQ01000133.1:0-31634 GCF_000191865.1 Turicibacter sp. HGF1 | reverse complement strand
TAAAAAAGTAAAGGTGAAAATAAATGATTCCAATTGATGCACAAACGCCATTAGATGTGTTTGAATTTGATGCTTTAGTTTATTATCCTGAATCCACGGAGCTATTCCCTTATGGAGTCGTTGTGAAGAGACTGCGAGAGTTTCAATTTGCCATTGGCTGTTTGAATTTTAAACCGATGCCACGAGTACCCAATCAAGAGGAGTTATTTTTAAAAACGCCTGGATTTCTTTGGACCTGTCCAACGCTTTTAAAAGAAAAATTTTTAGATAACCAAGTCACAATTCGCGATGTTCTCTCGCATTATCTGCAGGCAAATATTGAAATTGGATTAATCAATACAGCGTTTCAACCTTTGAATGTCTCTGCACTCCTCGAGCTATTTCCAAGAGAGTTGCTAATCATTCCACCACTTAAAACAGAATTGTTGGAAGAATCTAAAACTTTACAAGAAGTTGGGATTCATGAGTCTATCTTTTTCAAAGATTCTTATGGTGGAGAATGGATTCTGAATCGGAATAATATTTCAACGGTTTGTTTAATTCGAATTGCTTTACAAACAGACCCTATTAAGTTGAAAATTCTTTCACAAGCCTATATCATGAATGAAATGACTTTAAACCTGGTTCGAGAAAATGAAAATCCAGATGAGTGGGATCAGTTGACTCTAAGAGAGTTATTAGAGTTAAAAAACTGGCTTGAAAATTATACGGCATTTCATCCATTATCGAAACCGTATAAGGATGCTTTTCGTACTCATTCTATTGAAGATGTTGAAGCTTGGATTAGTATGCTTAAATTTTCAAACTAAATGAATAAGTAAGTCAAAAGAGGAACGAGAAGATTCAATGAGTCTTAACGTTCTTTTTTTATCTGATGATAAAGAAAATACTAGTTTGATGAAGTGAGAAGTCATCATAAACAGAAATAAGATTCAAAACTAAAAGCTATTAGCAAGAGGGAGTATCATTTAAGTTTTGCAAAAGATTCAATGATTTTAAGGTTTGTTTGAATTTGGAAGTAAAGTTTTGGGTCGATTTATGATAGAATGGGGTATATTGCACAATTAGTTGAGGGAGGAGACGGGGCAGCATGATTAAAAAAATAGACCATACCCTCTTAGGGACAGCCTATCACACGTGGTTACAAAGTCTTTTTCATTTTTCTTATGCAGATTATTACCAACCCTATATTAATAAGTTTGGCGTAATCCGTGTTATTAATGATGATATTTTGCATGTAAATAGTGGGCATGATTTACATAAACATAAAGACGTAGAAATCATCACTTATATGATTTCAGGGGAGTTAACACATACCCCTAAGATTGGGATGCCAAAGAAATTAACGCGTGGGGAACTTTATTATATGAGTGCAGGTAGTGGAATGGAGCATGCGGAATTTAATTGGGGAGAAAAACCAGTTCGTATGATTCAACTCTGGATTAGACCGAATCAAAAAAATGTGGCACCAAAAGTAGAATATGGATGCTTTAAGCGAGAGCAACGATTTAATCAATGGCAAAAAATCGTGAGTGACTTGGAACATGAGGCTCCCATTCAAATTCATCAAGAGGTTAATATTTGGGTTAGCGAAGTTGAAGCTAATCGAGACCTTGATTTTGACATTTTAAAAAATAGACAAGCTTATCTGATTCAATTAGAAGGTGAGTCTATGATTAATAACATTGCTATGTCAGAAAAAGATGGCATGGAAATTTTTGAAGAGCCGATTAAGATTAAAACGGTAAGACCGTCTTTATTTATGATAATTGAGATGAATATAAACGGGAAGTAGCACATAAATATAAAAGCGACATAGAATATATTGTCCCACAGCAAAACACACGATCAATCGGTTTCCTGGGCTAGGATTAAAAAGATCGTGTTGTTTTTTTTTTTTTTTGAAAAAAGCTTAAATTAAATTAAGAATTAGGCTTCTACGACTTTAGCTGTAATTAATGGTAACCATTCAACAACAGTTTGAATGATGACTTCGTCTTGAATTTGATTAATATAAATACTTCTGATGATAAAATGACAATTTTTTTGAATTTGATATTGAACATTTTCCAGTTATTTTAATAAATTTTGCAGGTTAGTCATTTCTGAATTTGATTACTGTAATTAAAAATAATGGCTTGAATAGCTACTTGAAAGGATAATTGAATTGCTGTAAAATCTTGAATTTTCGTTGATTAAGGGTGACGTTATAGCTATCTTTAAGAATCATACGTTATTGATTAATTTGAAAGGGTTGAAGGGATTCAATCCTTTTTTGAATCCTCTTAGCGTTCTCATCGTTACCATTAAAATTAAAGGCAATCACAATAGCATTAAGAGCAATTTGAAGAACGATAAGAATGAATCATTTTGGTTGTGAAATAGTTGCAGAATTAGAATCTTTAATGAAAATCCTTTGTGATTGAGCTTGTATGATTTCTGTCGTTATTTGAACAGATTTAATTGGACGGTAGTCTGGATATTTAAAATATACAGGTTTTAAAAACTTTGGAGTGTGAATATCCAGAAACTCTTTTTAGAGGGAGAAAGGATGAGACATCCTAAACGAGATTTAAAAAGAAGGAAGGTTTGAAAATAAGTAAAATTATGTTAAACTATTAGAGACTGATGAAGAATTTATCAGAAAGAGATAATAGTAAGCGAATAATTAGGGTAGCTTATTTATAGTAGAGGTGTAAATCAGAAAGGATGAAGGTCATGAAAGTATTAGTAACTGGAGGAGCTGGATACATTGGACGAACAGTTGTATCAGCACTTGAAGAAAATGGGCATATCCCAATTATTTTGGATTCATTAGTGACAGGGCGTCTTGAATATACGGAAGGAAAAATCTTCTATAAAGGAGATATCGCGGATCGTGATATTTTGGCGCAAATTTTTAAAGATCACCCAGAAATTAAACATTGTATTCACTTTGCAGCTTTAATTGTCGTGCCAGATTCAGTGGCTAATCCTTATGAATATTACACGGAAAATGTTGCAAAATCACTAGATTTATTTAAAAATTTAAATGAGTTTGGATGTAAAAATGTTATTTTCTCATCATCAGCATCAGTTTATGATGTAGTTGAAGGATTCAAAGTAACAGAATCGGCGCCATTAAAACCATCAAGCCCTTATGCACGCACAAAATTTATGATGGAAATGGTGTTAGAAGACTTCTGTCGTGCGTATGGAATGCACGGAATTGCACTTCGTTACTTTAATCCAATCGGGGCAGATCCAAAATTACGTTCAGGCGCACATGTTCAATTTCCTTCACACGTATTAGCGAAATTATTAGAAGCGGCATCAAGTGAAGACGCATTATTTAATATCACAGGTGTTAACTGGCCAACACGTGATGGATCAGGAATCCGTGACTATATCCATGTCTGGGATTTAGCGATGGCACACGTTAAAGCGGTTGAAAACTTTGATCAAGCATTCGCTAAATCAGAAAATCCAGAAGAATCATACTTAGTGATTAATATTGGAACAGGAAACGGGGTAACGGTTAAAGAACTAGTTTCAATTTTTGAAGGGGTCTTAGGCCGTCCTGTCAATAAGGCGGAAACAGAAGCACGCCCTGGAGATGTGGCAGGTGCTTATGCAAGCTGTGACCGTGCTAAAAACTTAATTGGTTGGGAAGCACAGTACTCAATTGAAGATGGAATTCGCGATGCATTCCGTTGGGATGAAATCCGTGAAACGATTTTAAATTATAATTAAGGTAAAAATCCCTCAAGGTTGATTGAGGGATTTTTAAATCAAATAGAGGTAGAGATATGAAACGGTTTATCAAATGGGGAGCGATGATTGCTTGGATGATTGTCATTTTTAGCTTTTCAGCGCAAACCGGTGAACAATCTTCACAAAGTAGTGGACTCATTGAGCGATTATTAGCTCAGTTTAGTTTTATGCCGAATCAAATCTTTGGCCTAGACATCCAATTTATGATTCGTAAAACTGCTCATTTTTCAGAATATTTTATTTTATATTTATTGATATTTAATGTCATCAAGGAATATCAACCAAAGAAACAATCACTTGCCTTTAGTTTAGTTGGTGTCTTTTTATACGCGTGTAGCGACGAGATTCATCAGGCATTCGTTCCAAGTCGTGCCTGTTTATTTACCGATGTTTTAATTGACACGGCAGGTGGAACCCTGGCGATGATTCTAGTGGCACTCCTAAAGCGAAATAAAAAGGTTTAAAGTTTGTGTACACTTTAAACCTTTTTATTTTGGTGGAGAACTATAAGTGTCAGATTGAACAAAATGAGTAGAGTTTAATTTTTCACTTGCTTCGGGACAACACGTCATCAATATTTCTTGCATCTGGGCCATTGTTTTTTTCATCTCTGCTAATTCTTTTTTTAATTCTTCTTTTTCAAGATCAGCTACCTTATCACTTCGACGATCTTGTAAGACCTGAAGATAGAGACCTTGAGCGGCGATATACTCTATATTCGTTCCAATCGATTCGAGAAAGACCCCAATGATATTTTGCTCATCTGGGTATTCGGCCTCCTTAGCAATGAGTACCGCAATTAGAATACTTAAAATCCAAAAGGTATACGGATCAAGAGATAGGAGATAAGGGAGAAATTTAGGACATTCTGGTGGAACAAGATCTTCGGCATCAAGGGTTTCAAACGAAGCTGCTGACTCATTCTCAAGTCCAATATCAGAAACAGGTGGTGGTGGTGGGGGTGTTGGAGGAGTTACACGCATAAAAAATCCTCCTTTAAAAGAGATTTTAAATTAGGTAATATCGTGATAAACAAAGAAATGGACGATACCCTAATTTTAGTTTATGTTTAGGTAGGGGAACGGTGAATAACAAAAGACATGATTCCGAAGAATCATGTCTTTTGTTATTAAAGTTGACGATTATAAAATTGAACAAATTGACTAATTTCGTCGTAAAGTAATCCATTATCGACAATATACCAACTGCCTTCGATATTTTTTAGTTTAAACGTGTTAATCATTTCGGTTGAATCTAAGTCCTCACACGAATTATTAATCATCTCATTCATGGTTGTCATGAGCGAGGTTTTCGCATTAAAGTCTTCGACATTCGTTGAGGCATAATGTTGACGATAGACTGAAATGACGTCTGGTAATGATAACTCGAGGAGTTCAGTGTAATTAGGAATGGTCATTTTAACAGCGACAGTTGCATCTTCGTTAACTTGCTGAACTTCTAAGATTTCATAAGTGGAGTTATTAACAATTGCCGCTAAATAATGAAGAATCAAAAAGTTTTCGAATGGAGAAGAGGCAAAGGGGTCTGTTGCAATATAACTTGCTGTATAATCTGTCGCCATTTGAAAAGCAGTAAATTCATGATATTTTGATATGTTTTTATCTTGGAGTGAATTAAGTGCTGCGATGACTGTTTCAACCGGTTTATGATCGGAATGATTAGCGACATAAGAAACGGGATGTGTTGATCCATTTGAACGACTACATCCAATAAGGATAAACAGATAAGCGATTAAGAGGAAACGGAATTTTCGTTTCAAAATGAACCTCTCCTTTATCAGAAATATATTTTATAGTATTTACAATAAATTCAATATTATGATAAAAAAGGTTGAATAAAAATAAAAAAATATGAGAAAAAGTTTTGTTGAAAAATGCATGAATGAGTTGAAAAAAATAGAAAATATAAGGTATACTAAGTAATATTAAATTACATATTTTGTATATTATTAAAATATCAGTTTACTTGTAGCAGATAGGGATGACGATAAATGAAAAAAATAATGTGTTGTTTATGCTTAATGATTTTATTCATAGGAAATTCTTTCGTTATGAGAGCCGATGCAAGGATATTATTAGAACAAATCAATAATAACCTACCGGATCATTCTTATTTTCAAGAGCGAGAAATACCACTAAAGTGGAACGGAAAAGAGCTAAAAGTGGTGTATTTGACATTTGATGATGGTCCAAGTAAACGAAGTGAGGAATTTATTGAGATTTTACAACGCTATGATGTCAAAGCGACCTTCTTTTATATTGGATCAAATGTTTCAAGATATCCAGACACTGTTAAAGCGGTACATGAGGCAGGTTTTTATATTGGTCTTCACTCAATGACACACGATCGTCAAATTATCTACAATCCAGATACACCTGAGGCGCTAACGCAAGAATTACTTCAAGAACAAGATTTGTTAGAGGGGATTATTGGGGTTCGACCGACTTTGTTTAGACCACCTTATGGAAGCGTTCCAGGCATTACACCAGCGATGGCTGATTCATTGATTGAGCATGACTTTAAAATATGGGACTGGACCATCGACTCGAAAGATTGGAAACAAAAATCAGCTAATGAAATTTTAGAAACCATCAAAAAACAAACCAATGCTCCGGTTGAAATTGTTTTAATGCATGAAAAAGAACTAACGCTTGAAGCATTGGCAAACATCATTGAATTTTATCAATCTCAAGGATATGAATTTAGAATGTATGATTCAAATCACCATCTAATCAATAATTTTTTAAAAGACAATAGACTTTAATGGAAAAATTTTTAAGGATAAATGGTAATGATGTATGTTAATTTTAAAATTGGATAAAATAAACAATAAGTTTTTGAAGTATTAAAGGAGCGTTGAATGCAATGAAAATAACGAGAATTATACCGATTTTATGTTTGTTACTTTTAGTAGGTTGTGGAGGTAAGGGCGAAACACAGGTTTTTACGATTTTAAATGATCAAATTGTCAGTCAAAATAAATGTAATGAAAATAATACCCAATTAACTGATTTAATGGCTAAAGAAACAGAGATTTATAATCGTATAATTGAAAAAGGAACAGATTCTTTTGATGATATCAAAGGATTTGTTGAAGAAGGCCAACAAAATGTTGAAAATAGTAAACAATTATTAAGTGAATATGATTTATGTATTCGTGGTGCCTTAGTTGATCAAAATAAGTTAATAAAAGAAAAGGATAAAGTAAAAGATAGTACAGCTTTACAAGAGGCAACGATGTTAATTGAACAATATACGATTTATGAATCAAGTTTAGTGGATTATGTCGAATCATTAATCCGTTTAAATGAGGCTCAAGCTCAATTTTATAATCAGTTGAATGAATCAACGGATATTCAACAAATGGAAGCTCTTGTGACAAATATTAATACAGCCATTGATGAGGCTAATATAGCCTCTGAAACTCATCATGATGCATTAATTGCGTTTAATGAGTTATATAGTAACTATTATGAAACCTATATTCAATAAAAAAGTGAAAGGAGGGATTTGAGATGGAGATTGTTTTAGCAAGTACTCAAAAGCATTTTGCAGATGTATTTCGAATTCGTACGAATGTCTTTATTGGAGAACAGCATGTTCCAGCACAGGAGGAAATTGATGAATTAGATCAATTTGTACCTATTTTAGTGGCATATGAGGGGGATATGGCGTTAGGCACAGCTCGTGTGATTGAAACAAAAGAAGGATATGCCAAAATTGGTCGAGTGGCTGTCTTAAAGGAAGCGCGTCAAAAAGGCGTGGGGCGTGCCTTAATGATGGCAGCTATGGAATATATTGAAGATAAGATGTCAGTGAATCAGATTAAACTAGATGCTCAGATTGGTGCCCAAAAATTTTATGAGTCTTTAGGATTTATAGCTCACGGTGAAGTCTTTTTAGATGCAGGAATTGATCATATTTCAATGGTTAGATTTATTAAAAGATAAAAAAAGCAATGGATGCAGGGCATCTATTGCTTTTTTTAAGTAAATGAAAGTTGTGTAGAGGAAGTCAAAGAAGAAGGATTAATATGATAAGCCTGTAATTCGGGTTGGCTATTTAACAGTTGGATAAATTCTGTAAATTTGTCTGCATGGTTTGCAATATAGCTTAAACGCTCTTGAATTTCGTTTTCTGTTAGCGGGCGCAGTGAATATTCTAAAATAAACGAAGAATCATCACCAGTTGTAAAACAAACTTCATATTCACAATGAACTCTTTCAATAATATGCGATCTTTTTACGAATCCAAATCGTTCAATTCCCAAATCTGAACGGTGAAGATCTTTGTTTTTGAAAGCTATTTCTTGGACAAATTGAAAAGATTTAAATATAGGTTGTGGTTCTAACATGTAACATCCTCCTGAACTTGTATCATCATGAAAACATTTTTCCATATTTAGTATACTAAAAAGAGGTTGTCGGATGATGTAAAAAGTGCGAAAATATGTAAGTACTATATGACAAAAAACGACATGAATAATTTTTTATGAGCTCGTTAAAAATATAGTATCAACATTAATCGATGCTAATAAAGTTTTTATTGGCAAAATAGATGAAGTTTTTGTTAGAGAGAAGGTAAGAAATATGTCTCAACGTCAAAGTGGTAAATTGACTTTAATGTCATTAATACTGATGATTTTTACGTCAGTTTTTGGATTTGCGAATATGCCACGTGGTTTTTATTTAATGGGATATGCTGCTATTCCCTGGTACTTGATTGCAGCCATTACGTTCTTTATTCCATTTGCATTTATGATTGCTGAATTTGGAGCTGCGTATAAAGATTCAAAAGGTGGTATTTATTCGTGGATGGAAAGTTCAGTCGGGCCACGTTATGCATTCGTCGGTATTTTTATGTGGTATGCCTCTTATGTAGTTTGGATGGTCAATGTGGCCTCAACTCTTTGGATTCCACTTTCTAATGCCATATTTGGAAAAGATACAACCGCATCATGGGGTGTCTTTGGATTATCTAGTACACAAGTGTTAGGAATTTTAGGTGTTTTATGGTTAATTCTTGTTTTATTTTTAATTTCGCGTGGACTTGAAAGTATTAAAAAGGTTACCTCAATTGGTGGATCAGCCGTTGCGTTATTAAATATTATTTTATTAATTGCAGGCATCGTGATTTTAATTTTAAATCATGGACAATTAGCACAACCAATTCAAGATGCTGCTCATGCTTTCACTGTTTCTCCAAATGCTAAATATACAAGTAATATTGCGATTCTTTCTTTCTTAACCTTCGCAATTTTCGCTTTCGGTGGAACAGAAGTTGTCGGTGGATTAGTCGATGAAACAGAAAATCCAGAAAAAACATTCCCTAGAGGATTATTAATTGCAGCAGGTGTTATTTCACTTGGATATGTCATTGGAATTTTTATGATTGGGATTTTTACAAACTGGGATTCCGTTCTTTCCGGAACTGGGGTTAACAATGGTAACGTGACATACATTATCATGCAAAATCTTGGATATGAGCTTGGGTTGGCACTAGGATTTGCTCAAAGTACAGCCTTAACCATTGGAGCATGGGTAGCACGTTTCGTTGGATTATCAATGTTTTTAGCATTAAGTGGGGCCTTTATGACATTGTCTTATAGTCCGCTTAAACAATTAATTGAAGGAACCCCTAAAAAAATCTGGCCTAAGTCAATAACCGTTATTAAAAATGGGATTCCTATAAATGCGATGCGTGTTCAAGCCGTGATTGCGATTGTTTTAATTTTATTAGTGTCATTTGGTGGAGAGTCAGCTTCAGAATTCTTTGATAAATTAGTCTTAATGACTAATGTTGCCATGACGATTCCATACTTATTCATCGCGTTTGCCTTTGCTTCATTTAAGAGACGTGATGACATTCCTAAACCATTCGTCATTTATAAAAGTAAAGGGTTAGCCATTACGATTGCGTATATTGTGACAGCAGTTGTAGCGTTTGCGAATATCTTTACAATTATTGAACCTTTAACATCTGGTGATTATGTTAAAACAATTTGGATGATAGCTGGACCATTATTATTTGGTATTATTGCTTTATTATTATATGGACGTGGAGAACGTCAATAACCAAAAAGGACCTATCAGTAATGATAGGTCCTTTTTTTATTCTCCAGCAACTATTAATGATTTAATGTAAAGACTTGGTGATCCAATATTTGATGGTCCAAAATCTAAATCATTTCCAATAGCTTCAATTTGTTGAAGAAGATCAAAGAAGTTTCCTGCAATGGTGATTTCATGAATAGGATCATCTAATTTTCCGTCTTTAATCAGAAATCCACTTGCAGAAAGTGAAAAATCTCCTGAGATTCCATTTAATCCAGAATGTAGTCCTTGTACATCGGTAATATACAGTCCGTTTTGAATGATTGTTAATAAGTGATCAAATGAAGTTTGAGTTGGCTTGATGTACATATTAGTAGGTGAAATGTTGACAGAACTTTTAAAGCTTGAGCGTGAAGCATTTCCAGTTGGTGCTACGTTAAACGTTTTAGCTGTTGTTAAGGAGTGAAGATAGGTATTAAGCACCCCATTTGTCACGATTTCTTTTGTATACGTTGCGACGCCTTCACCATCAAATGAAGAACTTCCCATTCCATTTTCTAAATGGGGATCATCAATGATACTGACAATGGGACTTGCAATCACCATTCCAATTTTATCTTTTAAACGCGATAAATCTTTTAAAATGGCTTCGCCTGAGAAAATATCGCTCATGGCTTCTAAAATATCTCCAGCAACTAAGTTGCGAAGTAAAATCGGGTAAGTTCCTGATTTTACTTTTTTAGCGCCTAATTGAGCTAAAGCACGCGAGACGATTTTTTTAGCAAATGATTTAGGTTCATAGTCAGTAAAGTTTGTGCTAATGATGAAGTCTCCATCTGTTTTATTTTCACCATTTTCTGTGACAAGAACACTGACATACGTATAGGCGAAGTTTTGACGCTCTGATAAATCTAATCCCTTTGTATTTTTCAACATGATTTCTGAGGTACCATTAGAAAAAGCACAGTAATTAACCGATTTAACGCGAGGATCGAGTGCAAAACATTCTGATTCCACTGCTTTTAGGAAATTAATTTTTTCAAGTGGCGTTATTTCATTAAAGGCCGGATGATATAAATCAAGCGTGGTATAAAACTCATCACCACCATAAAGTTCTTCATTTTCCGATTTTTCTAAAATAATGGCATTATTAATGACACTAGAGATAATGAACGGAATGGAAGAATCATCACATTTTTCAGTATAGGTATAACCCATTTTTCCTTCATAAAGGCCACGGAAAGATAGACCTTGTGTGACAGATACTGAGTAGGAATCCACGTTTTGCTCGAACACCTTGCATGAAAAGTTATCATTTTTCACGACATAAATTTCCATATCTGTTAATCCGGCAGCATGTCCAGCTTCAAATAAAGTATTAAAGTTAATCATTGCTTATTCCCCCTTTGCTCCACCAACTGTAATTTCTTTAACACGTAGGGCAGGTTGACCGACATCCGTTGGAATTGAGCCACTTGAAGCCCCACACATTCCTTGTGCTCGTGCTAAATTTTCACCGACCATATCAATTTGATGTAAGATTTGAGGTCCATTTCCGATTAAAGTAGCTCCACGAACGGGTTCTGCGATTTGACCATTACGGATAATATAACCTTCGTTCACTGCGAAGTTAAAATCACCTGTTGCAGGATTAACAGAACCACCACCCATGCTTTTAGCATAAAGACCGTATTCAGTATTTGCGATTATTTCTGCACGTGTATGAGGTCCGTTAGCGATAAAGGTATTGGTCATACGAGAGGTTGGAGCAAATCGATAATTTTGTCGGCGTGAAGAACCGGTAGAAGCCATATTCATGCGACGCCCATTTAATTTATCAACCAGATAGCTTTTTAAAATCCCATTTTCAATTAAGACGTTACGCTGTGTTTTCGTTCCTTCATCATCGACATTCAGTGATCCCCAAGCATTTGGAATCGTTCCATCATCAATGGCTGTCACAAACTCACTGGCTACCTTTTGACCTAATTTACTAGAAAAGACCGACAAGCCTTTTGAAACGGAACTAGCTTCGAGCCCATGACCGCAGGCTTCGTGGAAAATCACGCCTCCGAACCCGTTATCAATCACAACTGGCATTTTACCACTTGGGCAAAGCCCAGCCTTTAACATCGTAACAGCTTGTCGAGCCGCATCTTTTGCATAGAATTCAAGGTCAAGATTTTCAATAAATTCAAATCCTTGATGAGCACCAGGTCCATGAGATCCTGTTTGCATCTCAGATTCATTTGAGGCAACAGCTGTGAGATACATACGTGTATATGTACGTGAGTCTTCAACAAGAGCTCCCTCAGAGTTAGCAATCAAAACATTTTGTTTTTTCTCAGATAGATTAATCGAGCTTTGAGAAATAGAAGCATCATAGTTTTTAATCCATTCACTCGCTTGCCGCATTTTTTCAATTCGTCTTGAAGCAGGAACATCTTCTAAATTTAATTTTATAAGATGTTGATTTACAATCTCTTGACGCACTAAGTTTAAGGGTTTTATAATTTGTTGACCAACTAAAGCTTGTGCAATTTCACGTGCGGTTTTGAGTAAGTTTTCGCGAGTGGAATCATTGGTGTAACCATAGACACAATTGGTTCCTTGAAACAATCGAATACCAACTCCATAGTCTTCACCACGATTAGCTTTATCCACTTTTCCTCCCACCATCGTGATGGTTTGAGAATCGGTTTGCTCAACGTAAAGTTCGGCAAAATCAGCGCCCATAGATAAGGCTTCATCTAACACATCTTGAATTAACAAGTGATCTAGCATCTAGTTACTCCTCCTTTGAAATAATAAGACGATGATTGCTCCCTATCAAAGTTATAGTCTGGGATCTTCATTTCCCAATCCTAATTAGTGTCTGGGGTTACAGGTCTTTTTATTTACAGTTTAAGATATTATACCACATTCTACTAAAATCTAAAGAAGGTTAATAGAAAAAATTACCAATTAAAGATGGGTTTGAAAAATGATCGATCATTAATAAAAATATCAAGTAAAGAAAAAAGGATGTATGATTCAAAACACGTAGAGGAGAAAGGTGACTAATCAGTCTTATATCTAGAGGATGATTCACTTTATATATGTGGAAGTAGATTTAGGCTTGGATTGGTACAAAAGTAAATGACGCCGTTGGCAGAGCAAGAAATACTAGAAAAAATATCAAAATCAGAGGGTGATAAACAACCGGATAAACTCAATGAAAATATGGGGGATGATTAAATGAATTAGCATTTCGCTGTTATGAAAAATTGGAGTTAAAAAAGCAGTACGAATGCAAGCGGCTCGCATGATGTCAAGCAGACAGGGATACTTTTTTGATGAATAGCTTTTAAAAGGAGTGATAAACTAAAGAAGAATGATTTGCAAGGGATGTGAATATGACGCGAAGCGGTTGCGTCTTTTATCAAATGAGACAGAGATTAAGTCAATTATTCATATTAATCGGATTCATTTGCTTTTTAATCCCGATTGGAAATTTAGCTCGGATGCAATATTATAAAGAACAAGCATCCTTAACGTGGCAACTACCACTGGGATTAAATAGCCTTGATTTATCGATGCGAGAGTTATTTTCAATGGTATATGATGAGATTCCCTCTACTAATGCTCGCATTGGAAGTGTCAGTTACTTAAAAGAAATTCCTATCCCGCTCTATCAGGGGATTGAGAATCAGCAATTGACGAAGGGGCTTGGTCATGATCCTTTATCCGTGTTACCTGGTGAAAATGGGAATTGCTTAATTTACGGGCATCGAGAGGAGTTTTTATGGGAACTTCAAGCCATTGCAGTCGGTGATGAGATTTTCGTTCAAACGATTTATGGGACATGGATTTATGAAGTGAATGAGATTCATGTGTTAAATCCGGATGATTCCTTTATTTTCGAGCAAACGAAAACTCCCACGTTAACTTTGGTAACTTGTCATCCTTTCATCTACTTTGGGCCGATTAAAAATCGATTTGTGGTTCGTGGAACATTAATTGGGAAACTTTAACTATATTTTGATGGTAAAAATCTAAATATAGTTAAAGTTTTTTTTATGACCTATGATATAATCTAATTATGAATTTGATAATCATTATCAACAGTAGATAGGAGAGAAGTGTATGATGATTAATAAACGACTCATCTCGATTTGTGAAGAGTCTAAAAAATATATGTTTTTAACCCTCCTTTGTAGTTGGATTGGGATTATATGTAACATTGCCATTATCTTTATGATGGGATTATTTATTAATGCAATGGTAGCGGGGGAGACGTTATCAAAAGGATTAAGTCATTTTTATTTGACGAAACATTTAACATTAGCGGTTGCTATTCCGTTAATTATTATCTTATTGATTGCAAAATTTATTGCTCACCATTATTATGGAAAATTCTCGTATAAATCATCAGCAAAAGCACGTAGTACCTTACGTTCTTTAATTTATGAAAAGTTATTACGCTTAGGAATGGATTATCAAAAATCACAGCCAACCTCAACAATTGTTCAGATTTCAATTGAAGGAGTTGAACAGCTAGAAATTTATTTTGGGAAATATTTACCTCAATTTTTCTATTCATTATTAGCTCCTTTAACTCTATTTGTCGTCATTTCAACGATTTCTTGGAAAGTCGCGTTAGTATTTATTGCCTGTGTCCCATTAATTCCAATATCAATTATTGCCTTAATGAAAGTCGCTAAACGTATCATGAAAGATTATTGGAATAACTATGCGGATCTTGGAGATACATTCCTCGAAAACTTACAAGGACTAACGACTTTAAAAGTTTATGGACAAGATGACATTAAGCATCTTGAAATGAATGAAGAAGCGGAAAAGTTCCGTCGTATTACGATGAAATTGTTAAGTATGCAGCTAAATTCAATTAATATTATGGATTTAATTGCTTTTGGGGGTTCAGCACTAGGAACGATTGTCGCTCTTTATCAATTCCAAAAGGGTGCCATAAATGTTGGAGAATTAATTGTCATTATTTTACTATCATCTGAATTCTTTATTCCAATGCGATTACTTGGATCTTACTTCCATATTGCGATGAATGGAATGGCGGCAAGTGATCGAATCTTTGCTTTATTGGATACAGAAGAAGTGGCAGTTAAGAACCCTTGTGATTTTAAAAAGGATTCATCTGTGAAGATTGAAGTGGAGAACATTAACTTTAGTTATGATGGAGAACGCCAAGTTCTAAATGACATTTCATTTGACTTAACAAATGGCGGTTTAACTGCAATTGTTGGGGAAAGTGGAAGTGGAAAAAGTACAATGGCGACGTTATTAATTGGACAAAAACGACCAACTAGTGGACGTATCTTAATCAATGGAGTAGATTTAACTCAGTTAAAAACTGAAGCTTTATATGAGCATGTGTCATTAGTTTCAGCGCATAGTCATATTTTTAAAGGAAGCATTAAAGAAAATTTACTAATGGCAAAACGTGATGCTACATCAGAAGAAGTGAATCAAACCTTAAAAATGGCACGACTTGATCAGTTTATTGCTGGACTACCAAAAGGTTTAGAAACTGAAGTTTCAGAAAATGGAAGTTCATTATCAGGTGGACAAAAACAACGTTTAGCTTTAGCACGTGTGATTTTAGCGAATCGTGATGTGATTATTTTTGATGAAGCAACTTCAAATATTGATGTTGAAAGCGAAGAAGCGATTTGGGATGCTATTTATGAGTTATCACAGCAAAAAACAATTTTAGTCATTTCACATCGTTTAGCAAGCGTGAAACGTGCGAAAGCAATTCATGTGTTTAAATTAGGAACACTGGTTGAATCGGGAACACATGATCATTTAATGAGTCAAAATGGAGTTTACGCTCACATGGTTGAAAGTCAACAACAATTAGAAATGATTAGGGAGGTGGAGTAGATGAAACGTCAATCTGGATTTAAGATTATGATGCGCCTCTTAAAAGAATTAAAGCCATTAGTTGGGGTGATGATGATTACAATTACCCTTGGAGTTTTAGGGTTTTTAACAGCTATCTCCATTGCTAGTTTTGCAGCAGTAGCACTTGGAACATTAGTTGAAGGAGCTACTATTGTTTCATTTAAAGCAGCTATCACCATCATGGCAGTTTGTGCCGTGATGCGTGGATTACTTCGTTATGGAGAACAATTATCAGGACATTATATTGCCTTTAAAATTTTATATTTATTGCGTGATAAAATCTTTGCTAAACTTCGTACACTTGCTCCCGCAAAATTAGAAGGACGTGATAAAGGAGATTTAATTTCACTGATTACATCTGATATTGAATTACTTGAAGTCTTTTATGCACATACGATTGCGCCGATTGCAATTGCGATTTTAACCAATTCGATGATTACGGCACTTTTATGGTTCATTCATCCGATTTATGGGGTGTTAGCAGCCTTCTTCTTTATTTTAGTTGGATTTGTGGTCCCTTACGCTTCTTCGAAATTAGTAAGTGAGGCTGGGGTTAATTATCGTCGTGAGTTTGGAAGTAGTAATCAATATATTCTAGATTCATTACGTGGATTAAAAGAGATTTTACTATTTAATCAAGGACAGGAACGCTTAACTCAATTAAATCAAAAGTCTGAGGAGTTAAATGAAAGTATTCGTAAAATTAAAGATCACGAAGGGATCGTGACGGGAATTACAAGTACCATTATTACGCTTGCAATGCTTGTATTCCTAGGAGTTGGAGCATACCTTTACTCAATCGGAGCCGTGACTTTAACATTAGTTTTAGTAGCGCCTGTTGTGATTGCTTCTTCATTTGGACCGGTTGTTGCATTAAGTAATTTATCGAACACATTAGCTCATACGTTTGCCTGTGCCGAGCGTTTATTCGAGTTACTAGATGAAATGCCACAAGTTGAAGAAGTGAGCGGACAAATGCCACTGACGATGAATGAGATGACACTAGATCAAGTTTCATTTGCCTATCCAAATAGTGAGCACTTATTACTTGATGAAGCATCGATTCACATTGAAAAAGGTGAAAAGTTAGCATTAATCGGAGAAAGTGGAATTGGAAAAAGTACGTTTATTAAGTTATTAATGCGCTATTTTGACACAAAAAAAGGTCATGTCTTCATTGACGGAACGAATATTAAGTCAATTCCAACGGCCTCATTAAGATTGAAACAAACTCTTGTTAGTCAAGAGACGTATTTATTTAATGATACGATTGAAAATAACATTAAAATTGGTTGCAAGGATGCAAGTCTTGAAGAGGTAATAGAAGCTGCTAAAAAGGCATCGATTCATGAATTTATTGAAAGTTTACCGAAAGGTTATCAAACAAAAGTTGGGGAGCTTGGTGGAATGGTCTCATCTGGTGAGAAGCAACGTTTAGGATTAGCTCGTGCGTTTTTACATAATGGTGATGTCTTAATTTTAGATGAGCCAACAAGTAACTTAGATGCTTTAAATGAAGGATCGATTTTAAAATCAATTCAAGACTATGGACAAGATAAAACGGTTATTTTAATTTCACATCGTAAGTCAACGACTGCAATCTGTGAGAAGGTCTATCGTTTAGAAAATCAAAAGTTATATCAAAATTAAAGAGGATTTCAATAATCCTCTTCCTTTTTAAAACTATAGTGATAATGATTATCATTGATAAGGAGGGTTTATGAAAAAGTTAGGAAGAGTGGAGAAAGAAAAACAAATTATTCAGTTAATGATTGAAATTTATTGTCATAAAAAACATCAACATCAAAAGGACCTTTGTGAAGAGTGCCAAGCATTATTAGAGTATGCGCACAAACGATTAAGTTTTTGTAAGTTTGGTGATGAAAAAACGGCTTGTCGAAAGTGTCCGATTCATTGCTATAAAAAAGATATGAAAATGAAAGTCAAAGAAGTGATGAGATTTTCAGGGCCAAGACTGTTGATTTATCGCCCAGTTGAATTTATCAAACATTGGTTTTATTAAGGAGAGGAAAAAGTATGAACAAAGTAAAAAAAGGTTTATTAGTAACGATTGGATTACTTTCAATGGGACTTGGATTAATTGGTGTAATCCTTCCAGTTTTACCCACGACGCCCTTTTTACTTTTAGCATCAGTTTGTTTTGTAAAAGGTTCGGATCGCTTTGATCGATGGTTTAAAGGAACAAAGTTATATCAAAAGCATTTAGAAACGTTTGTTGAAAGTAAAAAAATGACATTAAAACAAAAATGGACGATTTTATTATTTGCCGATTTTATGTTAATGTTTCCATTTATTTTAATTGATAGTTTACATATGCGTTTATTTTTAATCCTTTTAATTCTTTGTAAGTTTTACTACTTCTTCGTTAAAATTGAGACTATTAAAAATTAAGGAGTTGAACAAATGTTATCACATACGTGTTTTTTTGGAGCATTATTAATCTATTACATTCCTAGAATGATGAATAAAAAATCAAAGTTTTTACGAAATACTCATATTGTATTAGGATCATTAGCTATTTTAGGAATGCTTGGGGAGACCATCATGAAATTTGGAACACCAAGTTTTATGAAGTATTTAGGATTTTCAGCAGTTATGTTGTTCATTGGAATCACAGGTTATCTCATGACAAAAGCTAAAAATATGAGACGTTGGCATATTATCGCGACGTTATCATTCTTTGCTTATTTAGCTCTAATCATCATCTTATAATCAGAAAAAGCACCTAGTTTTAGGTGCTTTTCCTATACGCGAATCATGAAAAAGAATAGGGTATAGAGGGAGGGAATGAAATGGTTAATTTGCAGCGAAATATGAGTGTGACAACGACGGATACGACGTGCCAATCTTGTTCGACAACAGATACAGGAATTACAGAAAATGGTTATACAGGAAGTTCGTTTGCAAGTCTCTTGGTCATTATTCTATTTGTGATTTGGTTTTTATATCGAATGGGAAAGTTATCAAATCAATAAAAAACCTCTTATCAATCTGGATAAGAGGTTTTTTATTTTAACCTAAATTTTAAGTGAATAGTTTAGGATTTTAATAAGGTATGACAAATAGACGGATGATGGTTGAAAAAAATGATAGTTTTAATTTTTTTGGTTTAATTGTATGATAGTGAGTAACAGTGGGTAGAAAATAAATAGAAAAGAGTGAGTTGAGACGCAAAGATAGGAGCGAAGAATGGATATGCAAAAAATTCATGAGTCGGTTTTCAACAAAATGGCCTTATTTTCAACTGTATCAAAAAATACCATTCAAAAGTTAAAAGAAGAGGTAAGAGTCTGTCATTTTTCAAAAGGAGAGTACGTCATTCGGGACCGTGAGGTGACAGAATTAGTTTATATTGTGTTAAGTGGAAAGGTTTCTGTTTATAAATTAAGTGAGAACGGTGAAAAGCGAATTATTTTTATTCTAGACCAGGGTCATATTTTGAATGATGATTTAGTTCAAAATCTTCCCAGTGCCGTTAATTGTGAATGTTTTGAAGAATGTTGTATGTTAGCGTATGAAAAGGCGATGTTTATTAAATTAATGCAAACAGATTTTGAGTTAACAAAAGCTGTGTTGGGTCAGTATTCATCTAAACTTCGACGAACATATCGACAATTAAAAAATGCTCCAACTAATATTGCAATGGAAAAAAAAATAGCAGCTAAACTTTATCGCCTTTGTCATGACTATGGAATTCCAACATCAGATGGATATGTGATTGATATTCCGTTAAGTGTTGTTTATTTATCACAATTGGTGGGTGCACAACGAGAAACTGTCTCAAGAGCGTTGAAAAAATTAATTGATGCTGGGTTAGTTAGATATGAACATAAGAAAATATATATATCGGACCTTAAAGCATTAGGTGATTACCACAAAACTAAATAAAAGTCAAAAAAAACACTTATTTGTGATAAAAATCACCCAATGTGTGATTTTTATCACGGAATTTAGTTGTGAAATAGTATACAATAACCTCGTTCTAGTGAAAACTAAGCAACGAGTTTTTTTATTTCCTAAGAAATGAGGTTTTATGATGGGATTAAAGATGAATAAATCAGATTTTAATACAGTCTTAGCCACACTTAACAAAGAGTATCGTATTTATGCTCCTAAAAATTTTAAGGGGCAAGGGACATTTTCAGATACTGATCGTGTTCGCTATGGAGAGATTCAATCAATTGAAGAGATTATTTTTGATGTTAAATCAAGTTTTTCATATAAAGAAGTGATTCTACCAATCACACAAACGTTATTCTTCTTTACAGAGGATGAGGTAAAAGAAGCAAAGATGAATGAAGAGAAAATATTAATTTTCTTAAGAAGCTGTGATATGCATGCCGTTCGTCGTTTAGATGAAATCTATTTAAATAATGGTGGATTCGAGGATATTTATTATAAAAAGTTCCGTGAAAAAACAAAGTTCGTTGTTATGGGATGTGCACAAAGTTTTGAAAGTTGCTTCTGTGTGGATATGGAAACCAATCGCTTTGATCAGTATGAGTCATATATTCATGTTGAAGGAGACGTCGTTTCATTCGATGTAAAGGATGAAGAATTAAGAAAGCTTTTAGTGGAATTAGACCATAATTCAACTGAAATTAAACCACAATTTGTGACTAGTAATCCGACTCGTGTTAAGATCCCAGAAAAATTAGATCTTCGAGTTGTCTACTCACCTGTTTGGGAAGAGTATAGTGCTCGTTGTATCGGTTGTGGACGTTGTAATTTTGTTTGTCCAACGTGTACTTGCTATACAATGCAAGATATTTTTTACAAAGACAATCAAAAATGTGGAGAACGTCGTCGTGTTTGGGCTTCTTGTCAAGTTCATGGCTTTACGGATATGGCTGGGGGACATTCATTTAGACAAACAAATGGACAAAAAATGCGTTTTAAAGTCATGCACAAAATTTATGACTATAAAAAGCGATTTGGATATCATATGTGCGTGGGTTGTGGACGTTGTGATGATATTTGTCCAGAGTATATCTCGTTTTCAAATTGTATCAATAAATTAGAAAAAGCGATGGATGAGGTGGAGTAATATGGAAATCAATGAATACATCCCATTTTTATCAGAAATAAAAGAAGTCATTCAACATACTGAAATTGAGTATACATTCCGAATGTCATTCACGGGAGATGTGAAACCAGGACAATTCTTTGAAGTATCGATTCCAAAGTATGGAGAGGCTCCCATCTCAGTAAGTGGAATCGGAGAAGATTTTGTAGATTTAACGATTCGTAAAGTGGGGCGTGTGACAAACGAAATCTTCAATACATATGTTGGTGACAAGTTATTCTTACGTGGTCCTTATGGAAATGGATTTGATGTGGAGCTATATAAAGATAAAGAATTAATTGTCGTAGCAGGTGGAACAGGATTATCGCCGGTGCGTGGTGTAGTAGATTATTTTGCGACGCATTCAGATCAAACGAAAGGATTTACATTAATCACAGGATTTAAGTCACCTGAAGATGTATTATTTAAGTCAGATTTAGCACGATGGGAAACATCAGCCAATGTGATTTTAACCGTGGATCAGGCACCAGAAGGGTATACTGGAAATGTTGGGTTAGTAACCAAGTACATTCCAGAGTTGAACATTGAGAATTTAAATGAAGTTCAAGTGATTGTGGTTGGACCTCCTATGATGATGCATTTTACGGTTCAAGAATTTTTAAAACGTGGCATTGCACAGGAGCAAATTTGGATTTCGCAAGAACGTAAAATGTGTTGTGGAATTGGGAAATGTGGTCACTGTAAAATTGATGATACGTATATCTGCTTAGATGGACCCGTTTTCAATTACACTAAAGGAAAAGATTTAATCGACTAGGGAGGTTAGTCACATGGATATGAATACAAAGTCACTTAAAAAAAATGCTTTCCGTGTTACTAAGCATCGAGGGGTTACAGCATCTAGGGTGCGTGTACCGGGAGGTTATTTAAAAGCTGATTTATTATTAAAAATTTATGATATTGCTAATACTTATGGAAATGGATCAGTGCATATTACAATCCGTCAAGGTTTTGAAATTCCAGGCATTAAATTTGAAGATATTCCGAAAGTTAATGAATTACTTCAACCGATTATTGATGAACTTGAGATCAATCAAGAAGTGGAAGGAACAGGATACTCAGCAGCGGGAACACGTAACGTTTCAGCTTGTATTGGAAATAACGTTTGTCCTTTTGCAAACTATAATACAACGAAGTTTGCCAAACGTATTGAAAAAGAAATTTTCCCAAATGATTTACACTTTAAAATTGCATTAACGGGATGTCCAAATGACTGTATAAAAGCACGTATGCAAGACTTTGGAATTATTGGGATGACGATGCCGCAATATGATAAAGATCGTTGTATTTCTTGTGGAGCTTGCGTAAGGGCTTGTAAGAAAAAGGCAACGGGAGCTTTAAGTGCTGAGAACTTTAAAGTGTTACGTGATGGATCTAAATGTATCGGATGTGGAGAATGTGTGATTCAATGTCCAACAGCTGCCTGGACGCGTAGTCAGAAAAAATATTATCGTTTAGTGATTATGGGACGTACAGGTAAGAAAAATCCACGTTTAGCGGAAGACTTTATGATTTGGGCAGATGAAGATACAATTGTAAAAGTCATTACAAATACGTATAAATATGTAACAGAATATATCGATAAAGAAGCACCAGGTGGAAAAGAACATATCGGCTATATTGTGGACCGAACAGGATTTATGGAGTTCAAAAAATGGGCACTTGACGGAATCGAGCTAAATGATGAAATCATTGTTAAAGATAATGTGTATTGGAATGGTGTTCGATACGTATAATCCATCAGATGATACCGTTGATGATGTGAGATTGAAATGTCAGGGATTATTCATGAATTTGAAAGTTTTGGATACAATAAGGAAGAAAAAATCCCGTCTTAATAAAAGGAGTTATTTATGAAAAAAGTACAATCAACTTGTAACTATTGTTCTTTAGCATGTAATATCGATTTTATGGTTGAAGATGAAACAATAAAAAAAGTCATTCCAACAAAAGGGTATCCTGTCAATAATGGATTTTCATGTATAAAAGGTCTTAATTTAGATAAACAACATTCTATCATTAAACCTAATCCATTACCTCGTTTAAAACAGGAAGATGGAAGTTTTAAACATGTTTCTTGGGATGAAGCGTTTCAATATACGGCCTCTAAATTAACAGAAATTAGCGAAAAATATGGTCGCGAAAGTGTAGCCGGAATTAGTACCGGACAATTAACTCTTGAAGAAATGGCGTTATATGGACATGTCATGCGTAACTTCATGGGGGCTAATGTAGATGGAAATACACGTTTATGTATGGCGACAAGTGTTGTTGCACATAAACAAAGCTTTGGATTCGATGCCCCACCGTATACGTTAAATGATTTTGAATTATCGGATACGATTATTTTAATTGGGGCCAACCCTGTGGTGGCACATCCAATTATTTGGGGACGAATCAAAGCTAATAAAATTCCAGGTAAAAAAGTGATTGTCATTGATCCACGTAATTCTGAGACAGCTAAACGTGCCGATTATTTCTATCGTTTAAAAGCGAAGTCAGATTTAACGTTAATGTATACGTTAGCAAATACGTTAATTGAAAAAGGATGGATTGATGAAGCTTATATCGAAGCTCATACTGAAAACTTTGAAGCTTTTAAAGAATTTGTCAAAGACTATACATTAGATCAAGTTGAAGAAAAAACACATATCACGGCACAACAAGTTCTTGAATTAGCAACGATGATTCATGAAGGAAAAAATGTTTCACTTTGGTGGACAATGGGAATTAACCAAGGCTATGAAGCCGTTCGTAATGCTCAGGCCATTATTAATATTGCTCTAATGACTGGAAACATTGGACGTCCAGGAACAGGAGCTAACTCAATTACCGGACAAAGTAATGCAATGGGATCTCGACTTTTTAGTAATACAGCCGGATTATATGGGGGTGGAGATTACGATAATCCAGTGAGACGTGCAGCTGTTGCGAATGCACTAGGAATAGAGGAGTCTTTACTTCCAACTAAACCAACGCTTCCTTATAATGCAATCATTGAGAAAATCAATGCAGGAGAAATTAAAGCTCTTTGGATTTTATGTACAAATCCTCGTCATTCATGGATTAATAATGAAACCTTTAAAGAAGCTATGGAGAAATTAGAACTCTTTATCGTTCAAGATATTTATGATGATACAGAAAGCTCAGAAAATTGTGATGTGTTCTTCCCAGTTGTTTCAGGTCTTAAAAAAGAAGGAACGATTATTAATACAGAACGTCGTTTATCAGCCGTTCGTCCTGCGTTACAAATGGAAGAGAACGAAATGAATGATTTCAATGTGATTTTAAATGTTGGAAAAGCACTTGGAATGGGTTCATTACTAGATGCGTGGCAAACCCCTCGTGATGTGTTTAACTTAATGAAAAAATGTTCAAAAGGAATGCCATGTGATATTACAGGTGTGGACTATGATGGATTAGTAGATTCTAAAGGAATTCAATGGCCATTTAAAGAAGGCGATGTTTTAACAGAAGATCAACGTCGTTTATATGAAGATGGTCAATTCTATACACCAAGTAAAAAAGCAAAATTTATGTTTGAAAATCCAATGGATAACCCATTAAAACTGAGTGAGGATTTCCCTTATATCCTAAATACAGGTCGTGGAACGGTTGGACAATGGCATACCCAATCAAGAACACGTGAAATTCCTTACGTTAATGATGCCGTGTCACATCAAGCCTACATTCATATTAATGAAAAACTTGCTAAAGAATTAGGAATTGAAAATCAAGAAATCATTGAAGTGTCTTCAATCAATGGTGTAAGTAAACAATTTATGGCCATGATTTCAGATACAGTTGCTTATGATGAGTTATTTGCACCGATTCACTATATTGAAACGAATGCCTTAACACCATCATTATATGATAGTTATTCAAAAGAACCATCTTATAAGAGTACACCAGTTCAAATCAAAAAAGTGAAGGGGGCATAAACATGGAACGCATTAAGATTGATCGCAGCAAGTGTATTAGTTGTTTAACATGTGTCACAGCATGTATTGTGTCTCATGATAGTGAAGATTCAAGAAACCGTGTCGTGATTGATAGTAAAGGAAAAAATAGTCCTATTTTCTGTCGTCATTGTGATTTACCAGAATGTGTTTATACGTGTATGACAGGTGCCATGAGTAAAAATCAAGAAACAGGATATGTTCAATATGATAAAACACGTTGTGCAAGTTGCTATATGTGTATTATGGCATGCCCTTACGGTGTTTTAAGAGCGGACCGTTTTGAACAAAAATATATTATGAAATGTGATATGTGTACTTCGACAGAATGTAAAACACCTCAATGTGTCGCAAATTGTCCAATGGAAGCTATCACACTTGAGGAGGTAAAATAACATGAACTATGTCATTGTCGGTGCCTCAGCCGCAGGTGTGAATGGTGCAAAGTATTTACGCCAAATGGAACCAGACGCTAACATCACCTTAATTTCAAAAGATGAGTACATCTATTCACGTTGTATTCTACATCATTATTTAGAGGGAATCCGAGATATCAAAAAACTTGAATTCGTAGAAGATGGATTTATTGAAAGAAATAAGATTAAATGGATTAAAGGAGTAAGTGTTGAGGCATTAGATAAGGATAAAAAAGAGTTGACCTTATCTAATGGTGATGTTGTTTCTTATGATAAAGTTTTACTAGCAACAGGTGCTTCAACCTTCTTCCCTCCAGTGAAAAATTTAAAAGAAGCTAAAAATGTTTATGGCCTTCGTAACTTAGATGATGCGATTGAAATCAAAGAAAAAGCGAAATTAGCAACAAATATCGTGGTAATGGGGGCAGGGCTTGTTGGGATTGATGCCTTAACAGGTCTGCTACACTATGGAAAAAATTTAACATTAGTTGAGTTTAAAGGACATATGCTCTCAATTCAGTTAGATAAAAAGGCTGCTAAACGATATCAAGATGCTTTTACAAACGAAGGGGTGACTCAATATTATGATACTGCGGTGCAAGAAGTCATCTTAGATGATGAAGGAGCAGTCAAAGAATTAGTCTTATCCAATGGATTAACGATTCCTTGTGATTTCTTGATTGTGGCGACGGGTGTTCGTTCAAATGTTGCCTTCTTAGAAGGTAGTGGAATTGAATGCGATCGATTTGGACTTATTTTTAACGAATATGGTCAAACCAATGATGAATCAGTATTTGGTGCGGGAGATATTTCAGGACGAAATCCAATTTGGCCAGCAGCTGTTAAAGAAGGAATTATTGCAGTAAGTAATATGTGTGGAAAAACACGTGAGTTAACAGATTTCTTTGCAAGTAAATCAACCATGAATTTTTTACATATTCCAACGATGTCACTTGGAACACCAGAACCAGCAGATGAAACTTACACGGTTGAAATAGACTGTGACGAAGCTTTAAATTATAAAAAAATTATCCATAAAGATGGAGTAATCTATGGGGCGATTATCCAAGGAGATTTATCTTATTCGGGTGTCTTAACACAATTGATTAAAGAAAAGATAAACATCTCAAAAGTGGAAAAATCTATCTTCAATATTGATTATTCTGATTTCTTCCATTTAACAGATAACTGTGAATATACGTATCAAGAAAAGTAGAGAGTATTTTGTATTGGTAGTTAAAAACGAAAGAGGAGTTTCAACGTATGAAAAATTTGATTAGTAAGATTGCAAATCTTCCGGTTGGAGTGATTGCAACCTGTGTTGGGATGGCGACGCTTTCTAACGTCTATTTGACGCTTGGATACACAGGCATTCGTCATGTGAGTATGATGATTGCAGCAGTGATTTGGATTGCTGCGTTCATTAAAATCACGGTTCATTTTAAAACATTTAAACAAGAGTATCAAAATGTCGTTCCAGCTAGTTTATATGCCACTTTTACCATGTTAACGATGATCCTAGGGAGTTATATCTTTAGCTATCAACAGACAATTGGAAAAGCCATTTGGTTAACAGGTGTTTGTCTTCATATTCTGCATATTTTAATTTTTACATATCGAAATGTGATTAAAGGTGTGAAAAAAGAGACCTTTATTCCAAGTTGGTTTGTAACTTATAACGGATTACTAGTTTCAACCGTTGTTGGAACGGCTATGAACGAGCCAATGTTATCAAAATGTATTGTCTTTTATGGAATTACAGTCTTTATCATTATTATCCCATTTATGATTATCCGTATGATTAAACGACCAATCCCGGATGCTTTATATCATACAAGTGCTATTTTATTAGCACCAAGTAGTTTATGTTTAGTTAGTTATTTAAACGTCATCCCAAACCCTAATGCTGTCGTGGTTTATTGTTTATACGCAGCAGTCTTTGCAACGTTAATTTTTATTTTAATCAGTATCCCTAAATTTTTTAAACCTGCATTCCACCCAGGCTTTGCAGGATTAACATTCCCACTAGCAATTGGAGTGGTGGCGTCAATGAAAATGTCAAACTTCTTAATGGCACAGGGAATGGAAACACTTGGAGCATTTATTAAAGAAGTTTCAGGCATTCAAATCTATATGACAACGGCAATTATTGCTTTTGTTTTCTATAACTTTGTAAGACTTTTTGTGAAGTCTTATCAAAAATAATGATTAATTAATAGCCCTTTTAAAATGTAATTTACCCCTTATTGATAAAACCAACATTGATTTGAATCAGTGTTGGTTTTTTTATGCGTAAATTAATTATGCTTTGAATAACTTTGGATAAACTAAAGATAGCAAATAGAAATAGTAATTTTAAAAAAGAAATGGAGTGCTAGAGTATGAGATTATTAGAAAAGATAGGTCATCTACCTGTTGGAGTACTAGCCACTTCAGTTGGGCTGGTCACGCTATCGAATATCTATTTATTACTTGGTTTTCCAATCTTAAAGCATCTTGCTATGATGGTGGCTATTTTGGTCTGGTTAGCAGCATTACTTAAAATAACAGTTCACTTTCGAATTTTTAAATCTGAGTATAAGCAGGCTGTTCCAGCTAGTCTGTATGGGACTTTTTCCATGTTGACGATGATTATAGGAAGTTATCTGGTCAATTATGAGGAAACAATAGGAAAGGCTTTTTGGTATATCGGAATATTGCTTCATTTAATTCATACGGTTGTTTTTACTTATGAGCATGTAGTGAAAGGAGTGAATAAGGATTCCTTTACGCCAACTTGGTTTGTGACTTATGATGGGTTACTTGTATCAACCGTCGTTGGGAGTGCAATGGGAAATCAAGTTTTGCAAGAAGTGATCTGTTGGTATGGATTAGTGATGTTTATTATCATTATGCCGTTCATGATTCTTCGTTTGTTAAAACGTCCCATTGCAGAACAACTTTATCATACAACGGCGATTTTGATTGCCCCAGGAAGTTTAGTAATAGTGAGTTTCTTAAATGTTTTTGCAGAGCCTAATCCACTTATTTTATATGGGCTTTATGCCGTTATTTTTAGTTCATTCATTTTTATTCTCTATAACATTCCCAAATTTTTTAGATTTTCTTTCCATCCAGGCTTTGCAGGATTAACCTTCCCATTAGCAATCGGAACTGTTGCTTCGACTAGCTTTTCTAACCATTTAATAAACCACGAACTAGAAGGATTAGGAGTTTTGATTAAACAACTTTCTGGGATCGAATTATTTTTAGCAACAGCAGTCATAGCCTTTGTTTGTTATAATTTTTTAAGAATGCTTGTCAGAACCTATCAAAGCGCTCAAAACGTTTAATAAAAAAAGTGTATCATATCGATACACTTTTTAAGATACAAGTAGTACTCCGTTGTTCCTACTTAAGAAAACTTAAACTGAATTCAAAAGGTGACGAAAATTTTGTGAAGTAGACGTCACCTTTATAGAGCTAATCGATAAATTTCGAGCGCGTCTGCTTCTTTAATTGGAACATAGTTTCCAACAGAGTCACAATCACAAACTAACTTTTGAGCTAATTCTTCAATATGATCAGTTGGAAGATCGGCATTGCTAAAAGAAGTTGGAAGTCCTAAAGCTTTAAAGAATGATTCAAGTTTTTCAATTGCCAGTAAAGCTGTTTCTTCTGGATGATTTAAGTTGATCTCTAAATTGAAGACGCGACTTCCGAATTGAGCAAAACGATTAACATCATGATGATAGACATATTTCATCCAAGCGGGGAAGATGATAGCAAGACCTGCTCCATGAGCAATATCATACATGCCACTTAATTCATGTTCAATATCATGACTTGCCCAATCGCCAATACGGCCCATATCTAAACTGCCATTATGGGCAATCATTCCAGCAAGCATCAGTTCTGCACGAATATCATAATTGAAGGGATCATTCATGACACGTAAACCATTATCAATAATTGATTTCATGGTAGCTTCACATAAGCGGTCTGTTATGTCAACATGACGTTCGTTAGTAAAATAGCGTTCTAAAACATGTGCTAACATATCAGCAATTCCACAGGCTGTTTGATAGGTGGGAAGAGTAAAGGTTAACTCAGGATTTAAAATTGAAAAAACAGGGCGTAACGATTCATGACCGAAACTACGTTTTAAACCAATTTCGTCGTTTGTGACAACCGTTCCACTACTTGTTTCGCTACCGGCAGCGGGAATGGTTAAAATAGTCGCGAGTGGTAAACACTCATGTTCAACAGCAACGCCACAGAATAAATCCCAAACATCACCTTCATAGTGAACGCCTGCTGCAATTGCTTTAGCAGAATCAATTACACTCCCTCCACCAACTGCTAAAATAAATGGAATTTCTTGTTCTTGACAAAGGTTAATTCCTTTTCGAACCAGTGAAAGACGAGGGTTTGGTTTAACTCCTCCAAGTTCAAAGACTTCAATTCCAGCCTCATGAAGTGAGTGCATCACTTTGTCATAAAGCCCAGTTTTCTTAATTGAACCGCCCCCATAATGCAGTAGCACCTTGTTTGTATATTTTTTTAATTCCTGACCCACGCTTGCTTCAGTCTCACGACCGAAAATAATCTTTGTTCCATTTTGATAGTGAAAATCTTGCATGATAACCCTCCCTAAATTTAGATGTTATAGGATTATTTTACCTTAAATGCTTCTCAAAAGCGAATGAATAGGATAACATATTAGAGTGATAATATGTTTAATAAAAGAATGGAGATTGTGTTTATGTTTATCAATTGGTTAACTAAACTCTTTATTAAAAATTATGATCAACTCGAACGAGAAGAAGTACGAACGCAATATGTTTACATCGCAGGGATTATTGGAATTTTAGCGAACATCTTACTTTTTATAGTTAAATTCTCTGTTGGTGTCTTAACGGGAAGTATTGCGGTGATGGCAGATGCTTTTAATAATTTCTCAGATACCGCTTCATCCGTGATCACGATGATTGGGGTTAAACTGGCAAATCTTCCAGCTGATAAAGAACATCCACATGGACACGGTCGTTTAGAATATTTATCAGCTTTGCTTGTAGCTTTTATGGTGATGTTAGTTGGAGTCCAATTCATTAAATCATCAGTTGAACGAATTTTAAATCCCAGTGTTATTCAATTTGAAATCGTGTCATTTATTTTATTAGCGATTTCGGTAGTAGTTAAACTTTGGTTGAGTCGTTTTAATAAAGTAATGGGAGAGAAGGTAAACTCGTCAGCGTTAAAGGCAGCCTCTGTGGATGCACTTGGAGACGTTTTCACTTCAAGTACCGTTTTAATTTCTTTTTTAGCCGCTCGTTTTACAAGCTTTCCAGTTGATGGATATGCTGGGGTTTTAGTAGCAGGTTTCATTTTATACGCCGGTTACACGTTAGTGAAAGAAACGATTAGTCCTCTACTTGGAGAAGCTCCAGATGAGGAACTAGTCAATGATATTTATGAACGAATTTTATCATATGATTTAATTACAGGCGCTCATGATTTAGTCATTCATAACTACGGAGTCGGACGTATTATGGCTTCGATTCATGCTGAAATTCCAGCTGACCAGGATATTATGACCATCCATGATGTTATTGACCAAGCTGAACGTGAAATTTCAGAAGCCCTCAAGCTTCATCTCGTGGTTCATATGGATCCAGTTTGTATTGAAACCGATGAAATTAAAGAAATGAAAAGGGAACTAGATAAAATTATCGCAACACATCCGGCTATTTTATCGATGCATGATTTTCGAATTATTGGTCATGAACCGAATAAAAATCTTGTGTTTGACTTAGTCGTGGACGGTAGTAAGTTAACAAAAGAATTGACGGAAGATCAAATTAAAGATGCAGTGATTACTCAAATTAGACAGAGTCATCCAACTTATCGATGTGTGATTGTGATTGATAAGGCTTACCTCTAAGAGGTAAAGAAAATGTTAGAGATAGAAATTAGAAGCTATATCGCTGAAGATTGTGTTTTTTTGACTGAATTATTCTATCAAACCGTTCATCAAATTAATCAAAAAGATTACTCCTTAAGGCAATTAGAAGTATGGGCTCCAAAAGAAGTTGAGACTCAAAAATGGAATAAACGCTTTTTGTCCTCCTATACAGTCGTTGCATTGATCAAGGAAAAAATCGTAGGGTTTGGAAATATTGATTGTGATGGATATTTAGATTGTTTATATGTTCATGCCAATTACCAACGTCAAGGAGTTGCAACTTTAATCTATGAGGCATTAGAACAGAAGGTAAAACGTCAAAATCATCGGATTGAGACGCATGCCTCAATAACTGCTATTCCATTTTTCCAAGCGAAAGGATTTAATGTTCTTCGTCCACAAGTGGTGATTCGTCAAGGGATTGAACTTGAAAATTTTATCATGGAAAAGGTCATAAAA
>NZ_AEXQ01000134.1:0-21729 GCF_000191865.1 Turicibacter sp. HGF1 | reverse complement strand
CCTTTTTTGGGTATATTTTTAAAAAATAACTCATATAACTTTTGAGTAGTCAAAAATAGAAAAAATTAGGATGATGTTGAGTTTTTATACAAATTTATTGTAAAAAAAATAAAAAAAAGTTTTTTTTGTAAAAACTTATGCTATAATGAAATCGATTATGTAACAGGGAACCATTTTTTTGTAAAGGGAACAAAAAAATAGCGGTTATTGGGAAAGGGAGTTGAACATGGAGAATAACGAGTACGAAATCGATTTACGAGAGATTTTTAGCATGCTCAAAAAACGTTGGTTAATGATTTTTAGCATAACGGTTATTGCTGTTATTGCCTCAGGAATTATTAGCTTTTTTGTGTTGGTTCCAAATTATGAGGCATCAACGACAATGTTAGTCAATTATAAGCAAAACCAGGAGACGACGATGACGTATAGTGATATGCAGATGAGTCAGAAACTTGTTAATACGTATAGTCAAATTGTAAAAAGTCGTGGAATTGCTGAAGATGTGATTAAAAAGTTAGATTTAGATTTAACTCCATCACAAGTTCAGGATATGTTGAGTGTCTCTGGTGTGGGTGATACCGAAGTCATTCAAATTAAAGTAAAAAATGAGAATCCTCAGTTAGCCGCTAATATTGCGAATACAGTGGCGGATGTATTTAAAAAAGAAGTAAAAAGTATGATGAAGGTTGATAATGTATCAACGATTGATACAGCAGAAATTCCTGTCAATCCAGTCTCACCGAATAAAATGATGAATATCGCGATTGCGGGTGTTCTTGGGATGATGGTCAGTGTTGGATTAGTCTTCGTTTTAGAGTTTTTAGATCGTACGTATAAAACACCGACGGATATTGAACGTCATCTAGGATTACCGATTATCGGAGCTATTCCAGATTTAGAATTAAGCAAAAAGATGAAGTAAGGGGGACATGAGGATGAGTTTAGACGTTATCACATTAACACAACCGAAGTCACCGATATCTGAGGCGTATCGGACACTTCGTACTAATTTACAGTTTTCAAATGTGGATGGGGATTTAAAGACGATTTCAATTACAAGTTCTGGACCGGGTGAAGGGAAAACGACGACATTATGTAACGTTGCTGAGACGTTTGCTCAAAGTGGGAAACGTACGCTTATTATTGATGGGGATTTAAGAAAGCCACGCGTTCATAAAGTGTTTAAAATTTCAAATGCGGTCGGACTTACAAATGTTTTAATAGGGCAAGAAAAACTTGAGGATGTTTTACAAATCACCGGAAGTAACATTAAAGTGTTGACGTCAGGTCCCATTCCACCGAATCCTTCGGAGTTAATGGAATCTAATGCGATGAAACAGTTGCTTGAGATGTTAACCCAACATTTTGATGTGATTTTAATTGATACGCCACCAGTGGGGGTGGTAACGGATGGAGCGATTATAGCTGGAATGGTAGATGGGACGATTTTAGCTGTCGCGTCACATAAAACACAAATTGACGGAGCCAAACATGCGAAGCAATTGTTGGAGCAGGTTAATGCTCATATTGTGGGCGTTGTGATGACAATGATGCCGATTAGTAAGAAGGGGTACTACGGTTATCAATATTATGAATATTATCAACAGGAGGAGACGCCTAAAAAACGTCGCCGTCGTAAATAGGGAAAAAGAGAAGAGGTTTTAATCACTCGTTTTAGAATGATTAAGACTGTATACAAAACAGAGTCAGCCATTAAGAGGTAATGCTGATTTCATATATAAATTAGGGTAGAGTTAATTGAATGATGTTAAATTGATAGACTTATTACAATCATAAGTTCTGTCTGTTTTTAAATGCGTCAAAAAGGGATCTTAACTTTACTAAATGGTAAATTAAGGTCCCTTTTTGTATGGGAAAGAGAAGGTGGTAAAGTTATGGAATTGGCTAGTCAGAATTATTTGGCTAAACAACGAGAAGAAATTGTAAATGATACCAAGTTTTATTTAGTAACCAAGCGTCTGATAGATATCTTAGGATCTATCATTGGATTAATTTTAACATCACCGATTTTGTTGCTTGTCGCAGTACTTATTAAGCTTGAGGATCCAAAGGGACCCATTATGTTTGCACAGGAGCGAAATGGACAGTATCCGAAGACATTTAGAATGTATAAGTTTCGAAGTATGTATGTGGATGCAGAGGAACGACTTCAGGAGTTGATGCATTTGAATGAGCAAACAGGCCCAGCATTTAAGATGAAGGATGACCCACGTATTACACGAGTTGGAAAATTTATTCGCAAAACAAGTTTAGATGAATTGCCACAACTTATTAATGTCTTAAAAGGTGAGATGAGTATTGTGGGGCCACGTCCAGCGATTCCTCGCGAAGTTCAACTTTATAATCAGCATCAAATGCAACGATTACTTGTAAAGCCAGGCATTACATGTATTTGGCAAGTCAGTGGGCGTAATCATATTGGTTTTGATGATTGGGTAGAACTTGATATTCAGTATATTAAAACACGAAATTTGTGGTTAGATATTAAACTGATTTTAATGACAATCCCAGCGTTGCTGGGTGATGAAACAGCGAGTTAGGGGGAAAAGAGATGAAAATTACGGTTGCAGGAACAGGATATGTTGGATTATCTAATGCCGTTTTACTTGCTCAACATAACGAAGTAATAGCCTTAGATATCATTCAAGAAAAAGTAGATCTGATTAATCAAAAAATCTCTTCGATTGTGGATAAAGAGATTGAAGAGTATTTAGCAACTAAAGACTTAAATTTAATGGCCACTACTGATAGCTATTTAGCTTATAAAGATGCTGAGTATGTCATTATTTCAACACCAACTAACTATGATCCAGAATTAAATTACTTTAATACGCGAAGTGTTGAAGCGGTCATTGCGAATGTGTTATCAATTAACCCAGAAGCAACAATGGTCATTAAATCGACGGTACCAGTTGGCTATACGGAAAAGGTAAAAGCGATGTTTGAAACAGATAACATTATTTTCCCACCTGAGTTTTTAAGTGAAGGGAAATCACTATACGACAATTAACATCCATCACGTATTATCGTGGGAGAACAATCTGAGTGTGCTGAAAAGTTTGCTGAACTTTTAGTTCAAGGTGCGATTAAAGAAGATATTCCGGTTTTATTTACAAATTATACTGAAGGGGGAGCTGTGAAGTTATTCTCGAATACTTATTTAGCATTACGTGTGGCTTATTTCAATGAGTTAGATACTTATGCAGAGGTACGTGGGCTTAATACGAAGCAGATTATTGAAGGTGTTGGACTTGATCGACGCATTGGAACACAATACAACAATCCTTCATTTGGATATGGTAATAAAGATATAATTTGGTCAACCAGAAGAAATCGCCTTAAAATAGGGCTTTTCGCTGCTTAACCAACTTCCCAAAACTGTTATTGTTTAGTTTGTTAAGAGTGAAAAAAGACTTATCAAGGCTTTAGACTTACTGAATATGCTTATTATTTACCCAAAACAAATAAGCAAAAATAACAGATAGGGGGATGATGGTTAAGCCTGTGAAGAAAACAGGTTTTTAATCGTATAAGGAAGGAGAATGTTAAATGCCATCAAATAAGAACAAATTAAGAATAGCAGTACTTGGTCAAAAGAATCTTGATCGAAGTGGTGGTATTGAAGTAGTTGTAACAGAACTAACGACTCGTATGGTGAAACTAGGCCATGAAGTGACTTGCTATAACAGACGTGGACACCATGTATCGGGTAAAGAGTTTGATACAAACATCAAAGATAGTTACCAAGGTGTACAAATAAAAACAGTGCCAACAATTGATAAAAAAGGTTTAGCAGCAATGACGTCTTCATTCTTTGCGGCAATCTATTGTGCATTTGGTAAATATGATATTGTTCATTTTCATGCCGAAGGACCATGTGCCATGTTGTGGTTACCAAAGTTATTTGATAAACGTTGTATTGCAACTGTTCATGGAATAGATTGGCAACGTGAAAAATGGAAAGGTGGCTTTGCTTCAAAGTATATTAAGTTTGGAGAAAAGGTAGCAGTAAAATATGCGGATGAAATAATTGTTCTTTCTAAGAATATACAAGATTATTTCAAAGATACATATGGAAGGGAAACAGTTTTTATTCCAAATGGAGTTAATAAACCTGAAGTAAGAGAACCACAATTAATTATTGATAAATTTAATTTAAATAAAGATGACTACATCCTTTATCTTGGACGTTTAGTTCCGGAAAAGGGATTAAGATATTTAATTACAGCATTTAAAGAAGTAAAAACAGATAAGAAACTAGTAATTGCAGGCGGAGCATCTGATACTGATTCTTTCTTTACTGAAATTAAGGAACTAGTAAAAAACGATCCAAGAATTATCTTTACTGGCTTTGTACAAGGACAAATATTAGAAGAACTATATTCTAATGCTTATATATATACATTACCAAGTGATCTTGAAGGTATGCCTTTATCACTGCTTGAAGCCATGAGTTATGGTAATTGTTGTTTAACAAGTGATATAGATGAATGTGCTCAAGTAGTAAAGGATAAAGCAGTAACTTTCAAAAAATCAGCCATTAATGATTTAAGAGAAAAACTACAGTATCTATGCTATAACAGCGATGTAGTAGATAAGTATAAGACTGAAGCTTCTAATTATATTTGTGAAGAATATAATTGGGATGATGTTGTTAAGCAAACAATGCATTTATACAATTAATATCCATAGAGTATCTTAGATATTTACAATATATAAATATATATATACAGATATGTTTTTCACATTTTCAGACATAGTCTTTGGATTACGTCAAAAGGCTTTTCATTGATGTAGTTTATAAAGTTTTGAACAGCCACTCTAATCTCGTTAATATTTTTATAAAAGACATTATTAATAACGGATTGTTTTAACCATTTCCATAACCCTTCAATTAAATTGAATTCAGGACTGTAAGGCGGTTAAAAGACTAATTGTAATCTGTTTTTATGTTCGTCTAAAAAAGGTTGTATGATTTTAGCGTGATGAATTCGTGCATTATCTAAAACCAAAACAATCTTTCCATTGGGATATTCTTTTAATACATTACCCAGAAAATCTAAGAAAATATCTGCCGTATAATGCTCTTCTTCCTGAACATATACGCGTCCTGTTTCGTAGTTTAAAACACCGATTAATTTAACACTTTTATTGTTACCATACGTAGGAATAAAACGTTGTTTTCCTTTTGGAAACCAAGTGCTTAACAAGGATTGATAGTCTCTAATTGAACATTCATCTTGAAAGAGTAGATGACAAACATTCCCGCAATTAAATTTTTTTAATCCTTCAAATTCTTCTTTAAAAACTGCTTGTTTTTCTTTACTCGCTCTAGCTAATGAATAGGTAGGTCTTGTGTAGCTAAAACCTAGGCGTAGTAACATATCACGCATGCCACCCTTAGTGAAGGTGATATTAAACTCTTTTTTTACCCAAATACAAAGAAGTTTACAATCCCAAGTCATGTAAGGGTCTAGTCCCACATCTGAAGGTGTTTTATTTATAAGGGTATACGTTAATAATAATTCCTGTAGAAAAGAGAGTTTCTTTGGACATTCGGATTTAGCTCGTAGAGTGAGTCCATCAATCTCCATGTTTTGATATGCTTTCCAATGGTTTGAGCAGTCAAAGGAAGGATTTTCGCTATTTTAACGTTTTTATATCCTTTTAAATGAAGATAAATCACGTGATAACGAGTATAAAGTTGTTTAGATGGTGCTTCACGCATAGCTGTTTCAATTAAGTGTAATTCTTTAGTCTTCATAGGTGTCTAAATTCCGTTTCAAAGTATCGTTCTAATTACTTTAATATTAACATGAAATTCGATAAATTGTGACGATAATAATTGAGACTAAAAACTATGAATTACTTTTCTGTTTATACATATATAAGAAAGGATTATTTTAATGAGAGTTTTATTAGTTAATAAATTTTTATATCCAAAAGGTGGAGCGGAAACTTATGTTTTAGCAGTAGGAAAAATGTTAAAAGAAAATGGTCATGAAGTTCAATATTTTGGTTTAGAGAACAAAAAAAATACTGTAGGAAATAGAAAACAGTTGCTAGTATCTGATATGGATTTTTCAAAAGGAATCATGAAAAATTTAAAAGCGCCTTTTAGAATTATTTATAACTTTGAGGCAAGAAAAAAAATAAGAGGCGTATTAAATGATTTTAGACCGGATGTTATTCATTTAAATAATATTCAATATCATTTAACTCCTTCGATAATCTTAGAAATAGCTAAATGGAAAAAAAAGAATAAATCTAAATGCAGAATAATATATACAGCTCATGATTATCAACTTGTTTGTCCGTCTCATGGTATGTTTGATATTGATTTAAAACCGTGTGAAAAATGCTTAGATGGTAGATATATTCATTGTTATAATACAAAATGCCTTAAAAATTCTAAACTTAAAAGTTTATTAGGAACAATGGATGGATATTTTTGGAAATACAGCAAAGCATATAATTATGTAGACAATTATATTTGTTGCAGTAACTTTTTAAAAGAAAAACTAGATACACAAGAAAGATTTAAAGACAAAACAATTGAAATGCATAATTTTAAAGATATAGTTCCGTTTAAAAATATTGAAAAGAAAGGATATATACTTGAGTTTGGGCATTTGTCAAAAGATAAAGGAACCGATACGCTTATCGAAGCAGCAAAGCTCTTGCCGGAGTATAAGTTTGTTTTTATCGGATATGGTCCTTCGATAGAAAAAATGAAAAATATCTCAAATATAGAGTACCTAGGTTTTAAAACTGGTGAAGAATTGTATAAAATAATTGCAGAAGCTGCAGTAAGTGTTTGCCCGTCGGAGATGTATGAAAATTGTCCGTTTTCAGTAATTGAATCTATTGCGTTAGGCACCCCGGTTATCGGTGCAAAAATAGGTGGAATACCTGAATTAATAGAAGATGGAAAAACAGGCGAACTGTTTGAACCTGGAAATGTACAGGAACTTGTGCAAAAAATTAAAAAAATCATGTTAGATGATGAAGAATATGATTCATATGTCGAAAATTGTAAACTTTCTCACTGCGAAACATCAGAAACATATTATAAAAAACTAATCAAAATATACAGGGGGGATTTTAAATGTTAAACGAATATTATCAAAACATAAATTCTCGAGGTTTTTTTTAAAAGATATGGCGTAAAGAACGGAATAAAAAGAGCTTGTTTCATAAAAAATCCATTTCACTATATAAATGATTATGAGTTTAATAAAATTTTATGGCAAAAAAAAACATTGAGAAAAATTAAAAAATATATATGTTATAAAGATGATAATCCAAGTAATATTATATATTCAACTGTGCAATTCGATAATCCGATATGGGTATATTGGGATGGAGGCATTGAAACTGCACCGATAATTATAAAAAAGTGTTATGAATCTTTAATTAAGTATCATGGTGATAAAGTAGTATTACTAACTGAAAAGAATCTTAAAGATTATATTCAGTTACCTTCGTATATAGAAGAAAAAAGAAATAATGGTTCTATTCCGATAGCTGGATATACAGATTTAATGAGATTTGCTTTATTAGAACATTATGGAGGAACATGGATTGATGCAACTATCTATCTTACTGACTATATTCCTGAAGAAATTATAAATTGTGATTTTTTTGCATTTCAAAATTCTTTAGGTTTACTATCTAATCCCGTTTTGTTTCCTGCGTGGTTTTTACACGCAAATAAAAATTCAAAAATAATTAGAGAAATTAGGAATGTAGCATTTGCATATTGGAAAAACGAAAAACATGTTATTGAATACTTACTCCCTAATTTAATTATTACTTCTTTAATTAGTGACGAAGATTATAAAAAAATGCCTTACATGAATAGTGATTATAGTGAATATTTGATAAAAGTATTAGGAGATGAATATTCAGAAGATAAAATGCAATGGATAAAAAAATTAACATGTATACATAAGTTAACGTATAAGTTAGATAATTCAATTGATAAAGAAGATACTTTTTATAAACATATTACAACATAAAACGCAAGGAGGTAATTTAAAAGTGGGTAGTCAATTAGTAACAATCGTTGTCCCTATATACAATGTTGAAAATTATTTAGAACGTTGTTTAGAGAGCATTGTAAATCAAACATATAAAAACTTAGAAATAATTCTTGTTGATGATGGATCACCTGATAAATGTCCTCGGATTTGTGATGATTGGGCAAAGAAGGATAGTAGAATTAAAGTAATTCACAAGACAAACGCCGGACTTGGAATGGCAAGAAATTCAGGTATCGATAATGCAACAGGAGAATACATATGTTTTTTTGATAGTGATGACTATGTAGAAAGAAACACAATAGAATTAGCACTAAGAAGTGCTATTAAATACGATTCTGACATAGTGATATTTGGAATGAACCTAGTTGATCAGGATAAAAATATCTACCAAACAATTATCCCGAATACAGATAAAGAATATTTCAAAGGCGATGAAATCAAAAATTTTATTGTACCTAATATGCTTAGCTATGATCCTGTTTCAGGAAAAAAACTAGATTTTAATATGAGTAGTTCTGGAAGATTATATAAAATGAAATTAATTAACGAAAACAACTGGAGATATGTTTCAGAAAGAGAATTTATTTCAGAAGATTTTTATTCTTTATTTGTTCTACATCAATATGTAAAAAGTGTTTCTATTGTAAAAAAAGCATTTTATAATTATTGCTTTAATGAATGTTCTTTGAGCCATTCGTTTAATCCGGAAAGATTTGAAAAAATTTGTTATTGTTATCAAGGGATGGTAGATATTTATGATAAATCCATTTATCCTAATTCTGTAAAATTATGTTTAGATTCTCAATTTATTGGAAGCGTAATTGGAGCGTTAAAACTAATTGTAAATTCAAATGATTCATTTTATAAAAAAATAAGAGAGTTTAAAAAGATTGTTAATAATGATTTTTTGCATAAAATGATAACTTCAATGAATTATTCTAAAGAAACACTCCAAAGAAAAACTATTATTCGTTCTATAAAGTACAAAATTACATTAATTGTATATTTATTAGTCTATTTAAAAAGGAAATAATAATATGAAGTTAAAGTTAAAAAAGATATCCCAGAATAAAATGTTTGTTTGGTTATTGTTTTTTTGTCCATTTATTATTCCTTTTTTAAATCAATTTTTGAAAATACCTAGTTTCATTAAATACGCATTTGATATTATATGGTTTTTTCTTTTATTAACCATGGTCACTAAGAAAAAAAGAATTGTTGATTCAAAAACTAAAATAATCATAAATTTTGTACTATTATTTTTTCTATTTACAGTATTAAACTATGTGTTGAAATTTCAATCTCCATTATATTATTTATGGGGATTTAGAAATAACTTTCGTGGGTTTGTATTTTTCTTTGGAGTAGTATACTATTTTGATGAAAATGATATTAACAAAGCTTTTAAATATCTAAATATAATATTCCATATTAATACAATTTTTATGTTATTTCAATTTTTGCTTCTTGGATATAAACAAGACCATTTAGGTGGTATATTTGGAGTTACACAAGGTTGTAATGCGTATGTAAATTTATTTTTTTGTATAATGTTATCAATATATTTTGTTTCATACTTAGAGAAAAAACAAGGAATAATAAATACAGTTTTTAATATAGTGATAATGCTTGTTCTAGCTGCAATGGCAGAACTAAAATTTTTCTATATTGAGTTTTTAATAATTTTGCTTTTTGGAATTTTAGTTACAAAGTTTTCTTTAAAGAAAATATGTGTAATTATTTGTTCATTTATTGCCTTAAGTATAGGATATAAAGTATTTTTACAAGTATTTCCTGATATAGACTTGACTATTTCTGGTTTATTTGAATATGCATCGAGTAATAAAGGGTATACTTCATCTGGTGATTTAAATCGATTGTCTTTTATAGGAACGATTAATGATAGTTTCTTATATACACCATTTTTACAACTAACGGGATTAGGATTAGGTAATTGTGATTATGCATCCGGCATAGATTTTTTAATGACACCATTTTATCTGCATTTTGAATGGATTCATTATGCATGGATGTCAACAACTTTTATGTACTTAGAGAATGGATTAGTAGGTCTTTGTTTTTTATTTGGATTTTTTATCATTATCGGAGTACAGAATCTTATGAGTACAAATAATAGGCATTTGAAATTTTATAAGCAAATTTGTTTATTGTGTTGTCTGGTAGGGATTTTGAATATTTTCTATAATATATCCATGAGATTAGAGTCGGGATATATGTTATATTTTATTTTAGCTATTCCATATTGTTTGTCTAAAAATATAACAGAGAGAAGGTAAAATATGATTATAAAAAATTTTTTGAAAAAAATTATTTATAGAGAAAAGTATGACTCTAAAAGCTATGTTGAATATATGAAAAAACTAGGTGCAAAAATAGGTGATGGAACAACTATATTTTCTCCTACAAGAACATTAATTGATTTAACAAGGCCGTGGTTATTAGAAATAGGTGAGAATGTTCAAATTACAGAAGGTGTAACTATTTTAACTCACGGCTATGATTGGTCTGTAATAAAAGGAGTCTATGGGGATGTTTTGGGATCTTCTGGAAGAGTTAAAATTGGAAATAATGTTTTTATAGGAGTTAATACAACTATTTTAAAAGGAACAAATATCGGCAATAATGTAATAATTGGTGCTAATAGTTTAGTGAATAGGAATATTCCAGATAATGTTGTAGTGGCGGGTAATCCATGCAGAATAATAATGACATTAGAAGAATACTATAAAAAGAGAAAAAAAGCCCAATTAGAAGAAGTGACAGAATTGATAACTTTGTACAGAGATAGATATAATAAAGAACCAAGCGATAAAGAATTACATGAATTTTTTATGTTGTTTGAAGATAATCCATATACACTTTGTGACACTTTTGAGTGTATGATGTATTTATTGGGTAATTATAATATGTCTTGCTCAAGTTTAAGGAATAACAAAAAAATTTTTGATAACAAAGAAGCTTTGTTAAAATCGATAAAATAACCTATAATTTTAATAAATTACATAGATTTATGTTTTATAACTATACAAAGTATAAGAATATTCAATTGAATCTAGGTCAATATTTTGGACACAAAAAAGTTAAGTTTTTAAGCGGCTTATCGTGCGATGTGTTCGCATTCTTCGGGGGGGGGGGGGAAGTAATTAAGTGATCTATGCATTCGCTTGCGATTGTACCAACCATCTATGTATTGAAATAGAGAGAGTCTGGCTTGTTCAAAAGTAATGTAGGTTGTTTGATACACTTCTTCTTTCTTTAGAGTGCCATGGAAAGACTCAATACAAGCATTATCGTAAGGACACCCCTTGCGACTAAAAGACTGGATTATGTTAAGATTTGATGTTAAGTCCTTAAACTCTTTGCTTGTATACTGTGAGCCTAAATCAGTATGAAGAATAATCTCATCTTTAGGCTTTTGGGCAACATAAGCATTTCTTAAAACTTGAATAACAATATCTGTTGTCATTTGTTTAGAAAAGTGATAACCAATAATTTTTTTTTGAATGTAAATCCATCACTGAAGCTAAGTAGTACCAACCTTCTTCTTGAACGTGAATATAAGTGATATCTAAGACCCATTTTTGGTTAATTGAAGTCGTCGAAAAGTCCTATTCTAGAATGTTATTACGTTCTAAAACAAGCTCTTTAGGTTGTTTATAAGGTGTATATTTCTTTTGAATAATAGAAGCTGAGCCAGTTAATTTCATTAATCGTTGGACACGCTTTAAGCTAACAGACAATCTTTCTTTAATCATCTGACGGTGTACCTTAATAGCACCATATCGACGCTTACTTTCAAAATAAATTTCCTTAATATGTTCAAGTAGTCGTTGATTCTCATGTCTCCACTTAGAGTTACTTTGATGCTTTGATTGGTAATAGGTACTTCTTGGTACATTCAAAACTTTACAAAGTTGCTTAGTATCATGTTCTTGGCGATGTTGATTGATAAACTGGCATAATTCAGACTGAGTCACTTTCTGGCGAATACATAGCCTTTTTTTAGATTTCATTCTCTTCTTGTAAACGTAAAATTTCTTGCTTCATACGCTTAATTTCCTCAAGAGTAATTTCGGTATCATCAAATGAGGCAATAGGGGACATCTGCTTAATCCATTTATAAATGGTTACTTCTGATACACCATATTCACAACTAAGGTCTTTGATAGCACGTCCAGTTTTATAAAGTTCAACAATCATTGATTTAAATTCAGAATTATATTTTTTCATATCGACACATCCTTTTATTAAGTCTATTGTAACGACTTAACTTAAGCGTGTCCATAAAACTATACTAGCACCAAATTTTTGAATAAGTTTAAATATTAAGAAAATTTGTAGTTTAGTTTTTAATTTAATAGAAAGGAATAGGGTGTTACTATGAAGAAAAATGCTAATCATTTATTAAGTGTTATTGTCCCTATATACAATGTTGAAAATTATTTAGAACGTTGTTTAGAGAGCATTGTAAATCAAACATATAAAAACTTAGAAATAATTCTTGTTGATGATGGATCACCTGATAAATGTCCTCGGATTTGTGATGATTGGGCAAAAAAGGACAGTAGAATTAAAGTAATTCATAAGCGAAACGGCGGATTATCCGATGCAAGAAATCAAGGTATATCCCATGCAACAGGGGAATATATTTGTTTCGTGGATAGCGATGATTTTATTGATACAAATATGTATTTAAAAATGATGGAAGAAATGATTAAAAATCAAGCTGATATTGTCGTTTGTGGTAGATATATTTATCAAGAAGATTCATCAATACCAGAATTTTGTTTGACAAGTGCAAAACAATTCGGACCCGTAGAGGCGTTAAGTGAATTGTTTTCGGGCGGATGTATTGAAGAAGCTACATGGGATAAAATTTATAATAGAAAATTGTTTGCAGATATAACGTTTCCAGTTAGTGAGATTAATGAAGACATTGTAACAATTCCATATTTAATCGAGAAAGCAAAATTAATTGTACATATAGGCACGCCGTATTACTATTATCGTAATAATTGTAACAGTATCTCAAAATCTTTATATACCGATAAAAAAAGTGTGGTTATTAATCATATTAACCAGGTTTATAATTATTTTTCAAAAAAGTATTATGAATTGTCACAACCGCTAGATATTTTTCGTGCTAGATATTCATACCGTATGATCCAATCAATTATATCTGACAAAAATGTATATTTGAAATATATTGATGATTATAGAAAATACAAATCAAATTTAAATAAAACATGGATAGTGTATTTAAAATCAAACAAAGTAAAAGTAAAAGATAAAATTTTAGTGATTTTGATAATGTTGAATATTTTTATGCCTTTAAAAGCAATAAAGAATAAAGTAGTTTATAAAAAGTAATAAGAAGTGTGATAGTTTGAAGTGATAATTGGATAAAACTTTTTAATATATTAATTAAAATATATATTAAATGTAAAAAATATTGCTCAATTTTATATCACTATATAAAAAATCGTGAAAAAAAGGAGGGATATTAGGTGAGAAAAAATATTATTTTAAGCATTATTCTGCCGGTATATGGTGTAGAAAAATATATTGAATTATGCTTGAAAAGCATTCTTCCACAAATTAAAAATAATAGTAGAGTCGAATTAATTATTGTTAATGATTGTACTTTAGATTCTTCGATGGAAATCGCATATAAAATAAGTAAAGATTATAGTAATGTTGTTTTTGTCGAAAGAGAAAAAAACGGAGGTTTATCTGATGCAAGAAATTCAGGCATTAATGTAGCAAGTGGACAGTATTGTTGGTTTGTAGATAGTGACGATTCTATTGACTTAGACTCTATAAAAAAAATAGTTGATCGTGTATCAAATGAACAACCTGATTTACTAATATTTAACCATAACAGAATTGATGAATTATGCAATGTTATTTATCGGTCATGTCTTGAAGATAAAAAAATGATTAATTTTTTTCATGAAAAAAAACTTATATTCATAGCAGATTATATTCAAAATAAAGTTGGATTTGAAGTATGGAATAAAATATATAAAACAGAAATTATAAAAATAAATAAAATATTTTTTGAAAAGAATAAAGAAGTATTTGCAGAAGATATTTGCTTTAACTTAATGTATTTAACTTATTGTGTTAAAGTCGATATTATTATTGATTATTTGTACAATTATTTAATTAGAGGAGATTCAATAATGGGTACAAAAAATGTATCTAAATTAAAAGAAATGGAAAACCTTTGTGAATGCTTGTTTACGAAATATAAAGGCTTTTATAGCGAATATATTGGGATGATATATTCTAGTGTTATGCAAATTGAATATAATGCAAATGATTTTACGCAAATTGATGAATATATTTCAAAGGATTCTAACTCTACCTTTGCAGTTAATATGAACAAATTGACACGAAAGAATATTATAAATTATAGAAAATATCTATCAAAGAAAAATGTGATTAAGAGTTATTTATATGCAACATATTATTTATTGATAAATGACAATAAAAATGGAATTATGATAAAAAAAATGATAGATATATTAAAGTAACAGAAATAACTAATTATTTTTTAAATGACAATTCGTCAAATATAAAAATACTTTTCATATGAATACAACTGAGTAAAAAGGAGAAAATTAAATGAAAGATTACTTAAATATAATTAAAATTATATTCAATTTGATGATACCAAAGAAAAAAATCGTTCTTTTTAATACGCCAGTTCATGGAAATTTAGGTGATCATGGTATAGCTTTAGGTGAGGAAACTTTTATAAATGAGTATTTTAAAGAGTTTAAATTAATCGAGATACCAGAAGATATTTGTGGACCAAAAAAATTAAAATTATTCAGTTTATTCATTAATACACATGATATATTATTTTTACAAGGTGGTGGATTCATGGGGGATTTATGGCCTAGACATGAATTTGTAATGGATAACGTTATTAAAATATTTTCAAATAACACAAAAATAGTAATGCCTCAAACATGTTATTTAAGTAAATATGATAATTATTATGAAGAATATAGAAAAAAATTTAATAATTTTTTAAATGTATTATTTATTGCTAGAGATAAGAATAGTTTCAATTTACTAAAAACAATGATGTTAAATAATTGTAAGGTAGTTTTTTATCCGGATATTGCGTTAATAAATCAATACGATAATATATATAATCGCGAAGGGATAGGAATTTGTATTAGGAAAGATAAAGAACGAAATAATACTGATAATATTGAAAGAATAGTAGAGGAATACGCTACTCAACAGAATATCGATATTGAAAAGTTTGACACAGTTATAAATTGCGATATTTCTATTATCAATAGAAAACAAGAAGTGAAAAATTTATGGGACTTAATGGCTAAGAAAAAATTAATTGTTACAGACAGACTTCATGGAATGATATTTTCCATTATTACAAAAACACCATGTATTGCATTTGATAATTTAAGTAAAAAAGTATCCGGAGTGTATTCTTGGGTTTCGAATCAAAATAATGTTATTTGTATTAAACCTGAAGATTTGTCAAAAGATTTATTAGATAAATTTTATAAATGTAATGAATTATTTTATAAAAGAGATTGTATAGATAAGCAGTTTTATTTAATGGAACAAGAAATTAGAAATTATTATGAGGGTGTTATATATGGAAAAAATAAATAAATTTTGTAACTATTCAGCCCAGTGCTAGAAGGTATCTTAAAAGGGAATACCTGATTATCTAAGTATCCCTAATTGATATTATGAAAATTGAATTTTATTTCCCCTTAAAATGGTTTGAATACTTTCAATAATGTTTAATCCTTGTTTTTGAAAAGTTGAAAAAAATCTTCTGATTTGGGCGAAGTAATTAGCACCTTCTTCTGTTCTAAAACATCCAGATACTTTCTATTTCGTTTTAGTCATTATCTGCCCAGCAAAGGTAGATACCTTTCTTTCAGAAAGGATGGGGACCCTATCCCGCTCAGCTAAATTATTATCAAATGGAACTTTCAATTGATATAAAAATTCGAGAACTTCTTCTTGTCACTTTGATAAACGATTCAGTAATCTGATTGAATCGGTGTTCTTTTCATGAGGTTTTAAAGGATTCATTAGATAGCCTTCTTGAATGATTTCTACGTATTCTTTCTCAAATGCTTCAATCTTAGCCATCGGCAACGGATATTCAGTCTCTTCAGAATAGGTTTTAGCTTCAAGTATTAAATTACTCATTTTCTTTATCCACGGTTGATTTTCAAAATCTAAGATTCCTTTAAATTCTCGTAAATGATGAACGTTACATAAAGCATGGTTACAGTCATCGTATTTAAAATAAGTCGTCCAATGGTCATGAATCGCTGTTCCTTTAAAATAAGGTAGAATTTCATTCGCTTAAATCGCTATAGACCCACGTTTTTCATGAACAAAATAGTGAGTATATCGCTGATTAGACGTGACATGAAGCCAATGCCTAGCCCCATTGACATAACAACCCGTTTCATCTAAATGAAGAAAAGGTGAGGCCAAAAGATTTTCTTTAATTGAAGCTTCGGTGGTTTCTAACAGCTCATAGAATCATTTGGTCATATTAACCAAAGTTCCGGAACTGATTTTGGCTCCGAAAATATCTTTCGTTAGTTGTTTAAGTCGATCATAAGGAACAAATTGATAATGATTTAAATAAGCTAAGACACCTGTTAAATGGGAACCATATTGTGTCGGTTGTGTGATATGTCTTGGAAATTGTCCTTCATTTTCACACTGGCAGTTAGGACAAATCTTAACGTGTACTTGATGCTCCGCCACTTGAAGTTTTAAGGTAGGTAAATCGAAAACCTGACGACGAATGATTTGGTGTGCTTGAATCCCATCTAACTGATAGCCACATTCTTGGCAAGTTTCTGGATTATGTTTTTCGATGTAATCAGGATGCAAGGTCATTTTTAAAGTGTAGTGCCCTTATGTCCCACTTGTCCTCCGGGTTTCTTCTTTGAAGGTTCACGTAAACTCTTTGTTTTTTTGAACCCATCCATTGAAGGTGGGAGACTACTGTTTTTACTTGTCTTATTCATTTGTTTTTCAAGTTTTTTAAGACGTGCATCTAAATCAGAAATGGTTTTATTTTGATCCGCGATGGTTTCATTTTGTTTCTCAATCGTTTGAGATAAACACGAGATTTGAGTTGAAAGTCCTTGAGCTAAATTAACAACAGATTGAATTCCTTCATTATAAATTTTAATGATTTCCGATTCTGACATAAGATGACACCTCCTACTAAATTTGGAATAGTAAAGATATTATATCTTAAATTTCACAGTAGAATAAGTGGTTTACTAGAAATACATATCATTAACAAAACCAACAAGAAACGGATTATGTTTACCTGGTGGCTGAACAGTTACATTTTTTTTATGAAATATCATCTGAATAAAGTTTAAGAAGCATAAATGTTCATAATTTCATTTGGTTATAATGAATGGTATAAATCGAATTTAAAATATTGGGATTTTTTATTGTGGGATGAAAGGTGGGGAGAGAACAACTTTTATAGGTATCACTGTCTGAAAAACTCCTCTAAGATGGTGATACCTATAAAATAAATTAGACTCTTTATTCTGATAAATCTTCCCTATCAATACTTATAATTCATTGTATAAGGGCAAAACCATATTAATTATCAATGTGACCTTATTATCAAGAACCACTTCGAAGGGTAAGCCAAAAACTTACATTAAATTAATTTCTAAATATTGTTGAAATTTATAATTTTGTATAAATTAGGTATGCAAAATTTTATAAAAAAACTTTCTTTTTAAACCTTTCAACTATATACTGATTAATAATATTTAATATGGTAAGTTTTTCGGTTAATTATGCAGATAGAATTTACAGTTTGATATTAGTTAAAGTTGGATAGAAATTTAGTTGAAAATAGTTTATATGTAGGAGAGATAATATGATAAAAAAATTAAAAAATCAGTTGAAGAATAAAATTATTTATTTAATAGGAAGTAGAAATAGCACTAAGTTTTCAGATGATAAAAATACTAAAAAAATATATTATCTTTCAACTCCTTCTCATGGAAATGTTGATTTTGATAAAAAGTACTTTAATACCATTCGCGAAAGATTAGGGATGTAATGATGAACAATTTAAAAATAGCTACATTTATTTCCTATGTTACTTTGATAATAGGGAATCTTATTTCCCTATTATATACTCCTTTTATGCTTGTTTCTTTAGGTCAAAGTGAATATGGATTATTTTCATTAACCAATACCATTATTTCTTATGTATATTTACTTGATATGGGATTTGGAAATGCGGTCATAAGATATAATGCTAAATATATGGTGGAAGATGATGAAGAGAGTTGTCAGAACTTAAATGGAATGTTTTTTTCTTTATATTTAGTAATTGCTATCGTTGGAGGTATCATTGGTTTTATTATGTACCAGAACTTTGATACGTGGTTTGCACAAGGATTAAGTATTCAAGAAATTTCACGTATAAAAGTAATGTTTACTATAGCGATAATAAATTTAGTTTGTGCTTTCCCCTTAAATATATTTAATGGAATTATTGTTGCACATGAAAAATTTGTTTTTACTAAGATTATTACGCTAATTAGAACTATTTTAAATCCTTTAATCATGATAATAATTCTAGTTTCAGGGTATAAAGCAATTGGAATGCTAATTGGTTCTACATTTTTTAATCTATTTATAGGAATAATTAATATTATATTCTGTTTTAAGTATTTAAATATAAAATTTAAGTTTAATAATTTTGATAAAAATTTGTTAAAAGAAATCTTTAATTTCTCGTTCTTTATATTCTTATCAGCCATAGCCTATAAAATATATTGGAGTACTGATCAATTTATTTTAGGAATGTTTGTGAGTGCAAGTGCAATTAGTATTTATTCAATTGGTAGTCAATTAAATGGATATTTTACTTCGTTCTCAAATGTTATAAATAGTATGTTTTTACCAAAGTTAACGAAGCTAACAGTTAATACTACTGATAAAACAGAATTAATGAATATATTAGTTAAAATTTCAAGAATTCAATATTTTATAGCAAGTTTTATTTTATTAGGATTTATTTTAATTGGAAAAGCTTTTATTATTCGATGGGCAGGACCAGACTATAGACAATCATATTTTATAGCACTTTTAGTAATGGGACCGCAACTTTTTTCTATTATTCAAGCTTTATTTGCTACCTTATTAGAAGCCATGAATAAACATAAAATTAAAGCCTATATTTATCTTTCTGTAGCTATATTTAACTTAATATTGACATTGATTCTTGTTAAGCCTTACGGCATGATTGGATGTGCAGTTGCTACATCTGTTGGGATGACAATTAATGCTATTTTAAATAATATATATTATACATATAGTTTAAAGTTAGATATGAAATTTTATTGGAAACAGATTTTAAAGATACTTCCTACATCTATTATTGTTTTCATAGTAGGAAGTATCTATGTTAGATTAGTTCAACCAACTAATTACTTTGAAATCTTTATTTTTGGTATTGTATTCAGTATTACTTATTTTGGATCCTTATGGTTAATTGGATTTAATGAACTAGAGAAAAATATGATTAGACAATCCTTTAATAAAATTATTAAAATTAAAAAAATTCATAAAAATTATCAGAAGTAAATTATGTGAAAACCAGTACGTAAAGCCGTGATTCCTGCTGCCGGATTTGGAACACGTTTCTTACCTGCAACAAAATCACAACCAAAAGAAATGTTACCGATTGTTGATAAGCCAACCATTCAGTACATTATTGAAGAGGCAATTGCTTCAGGAATTGAAGAAATTTTAATCGTCACAAGTTCGACTAAACGCTCCATTGAAGATCATTTTGATAAATCATATGAACTTGAAGATACATTAGCTAAAAAAGGAAAAACTGACATGTTAGAAATGGTTCAAAACATTTCAAATATGGCCCAAATTCACTACATTCGTCAAAAAGAAGCCAAAGGTTTAGGACACGCCATTTTATGTGCTAAAACGTTTATCGGTGATGAACCCTTTGCCGTTCTTCTAGGAGACGATATCGTCGTAAACGAAGAAAACCCAGCAACAGGACAACTGATTGCTGCCTACCAAAAAAATGGCTGCTCCATCATGGGAGTTCAAACCGTTGCAGATGAGGATGTATCAAAATACGGAATCATGAAACCTTCAAAATCACATCAACCAGATGGTCGCTTAGTGAAGCTAAGCGGAATGGTTTAAAAGCCAGCGCAAGTTCATGCGCCTTCAAACTTAGCCGTGATGGGACGCTATGTTTTAACGCCTGAAATCTTCGAAATGTTAGAAACGCAAACAGCGGGAGCAGGTGGAGAAATCCAGTTAACAGATGCAATTGACCGTTTAATGGATTGCCAAGCGGTTTATGCTTACGACTTCGAAGGAAATCGTTACGATGTTGGAGATAAATTCGGATTCATCAAAGCAACAATCGACTTCGCTTTAAGCCGTGAAGACTTAAGGGAACAGGTAGAAGAGTATTTAAAGCAAATTAGATATTAATAGGATATTTGAAAATAAAAGGGAGTATGAGTATATGAAAGTATTAGTAACTGGCGGAGCAGGATATATCGGACGTACGGTTGTTTCTGCACTTGAAGATCATGGACATACACCTGTTATTTTAGATTCTTTAGTAACAGGACGAAAAGAATATACAGAAGGAAAAATCTTTTATCAGGGAGACATTGCGGATCGTGATGTTTTGGCGCAAATTTTTAAAGATCATCCAGAGATTAAACACTGCATCCATTTTGCAGCGTTAATCGTTGTTCCAGACTCAGTAGAAAATCCTTATGGATACTACATGGAAAATGTGGCAAAATCATTAGATTTATTTAAAAATTTAAATGAGTTTGGATGCAAAAATGTTATCTTCTCATCATCAGCTTCAGTTTATGATGTGGTAGAAGGATTTAAAGTAACAGAGGCAGCGCCTTTAAAACCATCTAGCCCATATGCTCGTACAAAATATATGATGGAAATGGTATTAGAAGATTTCTGTCGTGCGTATGGAATGCACGGAATTGCCTTACGCTATTTCAATCCAATCGGAGCGGATCCAAAATTACGTTCAGGAGCTCACGTTCAATTCCCATCACACGTGTTAGCTAAATTATTAGAAGCAGCATCAAGTGATGAGGCGCTATTTAATATTACAGGTGTGGATTGGCCAACACGTGACGGATCAGGAATCCGTGACTACATTCACGTTTGGGATTTAGCAATGGCACACGTTAAAGCGGTTGAAAACTTTGATCAAGCCTTCGCAAAATCTGATACACCAGATGAATCTTATTTAGTGATCAACATTGGAACGGGTAATGGGGTAACGGTTAAAGAATTAGTTTCAATCTTTGAAGGTGTTTTAGGTCGCCATGTGAACAAAGCTGAAACAGAAGCTCGCCCAGGTGACGTTGCAGGTGCCTTTGCAAGCTGTGAGCGTGCGAAAAAATTAATTGATTGGGAAGCACAATACTCAATTGAAGATGGAATCCGTGATGCATTCCGTTGGGATGAAATCCGTGAAACAATTTTAATTTATAACTAGGTGCAAAATACCTCAACCTAAAATTAGCGTTGAGGTATTTTAATGAAGAATAGA
>NZ_AEXQ01000135.1:0-546 GCF_000191865.1 Turicibacter sp. HGF1 | reverse complement strand
TAATGGTCGGGAAGACAGGATTCGAACCTGCGACCCCCTGGTCCCAAACCAGGTGCTCTACCAAGCTGAGCCACTTCCCGTTTTATGGCGCGCCCAAGAGGAGTCGAACCCCTAACCTTTTGATCCGTAGTCAAACGCTCTATCCAATTGAGCTATGGGCGCTATTAAGTTGGTGCCTAGGGCCGGAATCGAACCGGCACGGGTGTCACCACCCGCAGGATTTTAAGTCCTGTGCGTCTACCAGTTCCGCCACCCAGGCATTTATTTATCCATAAATGTTTATTCTTTTTTTAAAAATGGTGTCCTGCAGAGGACTCGAACCTCTGACCCTCTGATTAAAAGTCAGATGCTCTACCAACTGAGCTAGCAGGACTTTTAATGGCTGGGCTAGCTGGATTCGAACCAGCGCATGACGGAGTCAAAGTCCGTTGCCTTACCGCTTGGCTATAGCCCATTTTCAAAGTGGTGGTGGGGGACGGATTCGAACCGCCGAACTCGGAGAGAGCGGATTTACAGTCCGCCGCGTTTAGCCACTTCGCTACCCCA